>JAZSEP010000024.1:0-2907 GCA_045531755.1 Oscillospiraceae bacterium
CCCGTTAACCTCACAGAAATCTTCTTCCAGATGGGTAGTTCCAACCATATCCTGAAGGGTACCATCTACGGCTCCAACGACCTTGGAACCTGGACACCTATTCATCAGCTCGGTGCAGACGCTGATCTCACCTGGGCAACCGCTTCCGTAGGTAAAACAAACACGCAGACTATCTCCCACGAAGGCTACTACAAATACTTTAGAGTAGACGTAACAAAAGCTTCGGGAAATTGGCTCGTTTGGGTCGAATCTACCTTTATGGGAGTTGAAAAGGTCGAGGATATTGAATCCCTCGGTGCAAGCATTCGACTTGAAGGAAACGGCCTTTCCGCAGGTCTTCGCTTTGCGGCACAGGTCAACAAGGCATTGGCAGAAATCGAAGGCACATACACATACTCTGACAACGCAGAGATAAAGTTCGGTATGTACCTGCTTCCCAAGGAGATGCTCGGTGAACACCTGACCCTTACAGCATATCTTGCAAACGGCGTTCAGGATGCTCTCGACGTTCCCGCAAAGAACATTCTCGCACAGGACGACGATATGATCCAGTACACAGCGGTTCTCACCGACATTCCTACGAGTGCTCGTTTGCAGGAAATCATCGCGGTTCCCTATATGGTCAAGAACGGCAACTACACCTATTACAACGAGCTGACAAGGTCCTATTCGGGCGTTGCCGGGACCGCTCTCGCAACAACCTACAACCCCAACACGATAACCGCTATGGCGGATTCTCCCGAAAAGACCGCACTCAGAGAAATCTCCTATAAACTTCAGTACATCCAGAGAGGATACGACAAGCCTTATACCGAGCAGGGCGAGAGAATACTCGCTAAGCTCAAGCGCGGTATAAATATGCAGGGCCTTGACGCTTCAAGCTGGAGCAGTTGGGACTCTCATATAAGAACAGTCACAAGCTCGAGCTCCTACCAAGACATCAAGAATGCAGGCTTTGACCACGTACGTATCCCCGTTGATTTCAGAAATGCTGCAGACTCCAACGGAAATCTCAACACCTCCAAGATGACAACCTACGTCGATAAGGCTGTTGATGCGGCAATAGGACAGGGACTTGTGGTTCTCCTCGACTTCCACGGTTGGTCAAACATTATGCTCGAAGACTTTGACTACTTCGTAACCGTCTGGTCAAACCTTGCAACCTATTATAAGGACAAGTATCCCGAAGACCTCATCTTTGAGCTTGTAAACGAGCCTCACACCGCCGAAGAAAGTGACGGCGACGGCGGCGACCTCAATCTGACAAACCTTGTTACACTTCAGACAAGAACCGTTGATGCCATCAGAGCTATCGACCCCGATAGATTCATCTGCCTTGCAACTTCAGGCTGGAACGGAATCTGGACACTGAAAGACAAAGATATCGGCTCCGCAAGTATGTTCAGAAACACTCCTCTTATGAACTATCAGGATACAATAGTTGCGCTCCACTGCTATACTCCCGGGGAATTTACACATCAGGATATGAGTTGGGCAGGTACAGGCGGACAGACGTACTCCTGGTCTGATAATCAGGAAGCTTACGAGGCGGCAATTAAGGAAGAATTGGGATACCTTGTTGAGTTTGTTGAAGAAACAGGCATGCACGCTATTCTCAACGAATTTGGCTGTAACACAGGCTCATCAGTATCCGATGCAGACGAAGCAGCTTATGCAAAGACTGTAGTAAGCTGTATCAAGGATAACGACAAAATCGCATACACCTGGTGGGAATATGAGCAGAGCTTCGGTATGACCTCAAACGGCAGCTGGAAGACCCACATTCTCAACGAGATTATGGCAGAGTAATTTAAAGCTGACAGAAGCTCTCGGCTCCGAGTTCACAGTCTGTATACCCACGACATTTATACCTTCAAATCCACGCTTTGCAAAAAGCGTGGATTTTTTTGCCAAATAAGCTGTGAACAGATACTTTTGTGAGAGTAGCCAAATTTCTTATCCCCTTTTTGTGACAACAGCTAAAAACTTCCGATATTATTGATTAGTATTGCTTTTTGAAGGAAAATAGAGTAAAATTACAATGGATTTATGTTCGCAAACTAAAACTTTGCGGACGGATAGTATCGTTTCAAAAGGAGAAAAAGTATGAATAAGATTCTTGCAACCGTATTGGCGCTCGCAATGGTGCTGACTTGTGCTTCCTTCCCTGCTTTTGCAGCAGACGTGGAAACACTCAAGCCGACCGGAGTAACCTCCACCTTTACAGAGGCGTCAAGCTATCAGCCCGTCAGCGGAATTATTGACGGTGTATTTACTACAGGTAATTACACCTACTTCATGGGCGCGAACATCGGAACTTCCGGCAACGGAACGTCTGTTCTCGGAAGCTTTGTTTTTGAATTTGAAAGCCCTGTTAACCTCACAGAGATCTACTTCCAGATGGGTGGAACCAACCATATTCTGAAGGGTGCTGTCTACGGCTCCAACGACAATAGCACTTGGACACCTATCCACGAGCTCGGCGCAGATGCGGATCTCACATGGGGATCTCCAATAACCGGCGCAGGTAAAGGAAATACACAGACTATCTCTCACGAGGGCTACTACAAATACATTAAGGTAGACGCAACAAAAATAGGCGGAACGTGGCTCACTTGGGTTGAAGCTACCTTTACGGGAACAGCTCAGGTAGTGGCAGGCGCACCTGTGAAAATCACACCTGTCGGCGTTACTTCTCACCTTCCGAATCACAACAACTACGGTCCTATCTCTGTAGTTCTTGACGGATTAGAAGCCGAGAATGAAAACTTATTCAGAAGCTCAACCTACACTACCTCTACCGGCATCCCCGGCGATTCGAGAAACTTCAGCTTCGTCGTTGATCTCGGCGGCTCCTACACAATTGCAAAGTTCTACTCCTCATGGGGTGCCAACTACGCAAAAGGA
>JAZSEP010000119.1:0-11640 GCA_045531755.1 Oscillospiraceae bacterium
AAGACGACCATATGTTTGGTTTATCTGCTGCTAAGAAGTACGGCGGAATATACGTTCCCGCTCATCAAGCAGTAATCCACTCTTATATGCGCGAAATGATGTCCGGCTGCGGAAAGATGATATTGGGCTCTGACAGTCATACGCGTTATGGCGCGCTTGGAACTATGGCAATCGGTGAAGGCGGACCTGAGCTTGTAAAACAGCTTTTGAACAAAACCTATGACATTTCCTGCCCCGAGGTAGTTGCAGTTTATCTTACCGGAAGTGTTAATAAGGGAGTAGGACCGCAAGATGTCGCATTGGCTATTATCGGTGCCGTATTCAAAAACGGCTTTGTTAAAAATAAGGTTATGGAGTTTGTCGGTGACGGCGTTGAAGGACTTGATATCGAGTTCAGAAACGGTATCGACGTTATGACAACAGAGACCACCTGCTTGTCTTCAATTTGGAAAACCGATATGAAGACAAAAGAGTATTTTGAAATCCATGGACGTCCGGAGGAATTTAAAGAACTGGCTCCAAAAGAAGTTGCATACTATGATGCCGCTGTTGTTGTTGATCTCAGCAAAGTAAAGCCCATGATTGCAATGCCTTTCCATCCGAGCAACGTTTATGATATTGAAACATTGAACGCAAACCTTGAGGACATTCTTCATGAGATAGAGGTCGAAGGCACACGTCAGCTTGCTTCTCCAAACGTTTCCCTCAAACTGCTTGACAAGATTGAAAATGGAAAACTCAAAGTAAGTCAAGGTGTCATAGCAGGATGCGCAGGCGGAACGTTCGACAACCTGTGTGCTGTTGCTGATATTGTTGACGGAAAATCTATTGGAAACGACGAGTTTTCATTCAGCGTATACCCTGCAAGTCAGCCTGTATTCCTCGAGCTTATGAGAAACGGATGCCTTTCCAAGATTATGGCAACTGGCGCGACTGTTCGTTCGGCATTCTGTGGCCCTTGGTTCGGTGCAGGCGACGTTGCTGCGAACAACGGACTAAGTATTCGTCATTCTACAAGAAATTTCCCCAATAGAGAGGGTTCAAAGCCTAATAACAATCAGATAGCGTCTGTAGCACTTATGGATGCAAGATCTATTGCAGCAACAGCTATAAACAAGGGATTCCTCACACCTGCGACCGATCTTGATACTGACTTTGCTACAAGAAAATTCTACTTTGACAGTGAAATATATAACAACAGAGTCTACTTTGGATATGGAAAAGCCAACCCCAACGAAGAGCTTAAGCTTGGACCTAACATCACTGATTGGCCTTCTATGTCGGCTCTTACCGACGATATTATGCTCAAGGTTGTTTCGGTTATTGAGGATCCTGTAACCACTACCGACGAGCTCATTCCTTCCGGAGAAACCTCATCTTACCGTTCTAATCCCCTTAAGCTTGCAGAGTTTGCGCTCTCGAGAAAAGACCCCGCTTATGTCGGAAAGGCAAAAGAGGTTCAGCTCGCAGAAAATGCACGCCTTGCTGGAAAGGTTGATGAGACCTTTACAACAGCTCTTGAAACTGCAAAAGCAATAAAGCCTGAACTCAACGTTTTGGCTACTGAAATCGGAAGCACCATCTTTGCAAGAAAACCCGGTGACGGCTCTGCACGCGAACAAGCGGCTTCCTGCCAGAGAGTTCTGGGAGGACTTGCAAATATAGCATTTGAATATGCAACAAAGAGATATCGCAGTAATCTTATCAACTGGGGAATGTTACCCTTTACAATTGATAACGGAGAGCTCGAGTTTGATAACGGTGACTTTATATTTGTTCCCGATATTAGAAATGCGGTAATAAATAAGGCTTCTGAAATTAACGCATACGTTATAAAAGGTCAAAACTATAAGAAGATTGTTCTCAAGCTGTCGGAAATGACCGATGATGAGAGAAAGATTATACTTGACGGATGTCTCATAAACTTCTATAAAAACTGAAGGAGAAAGTCAATGAGAATAATAAGCCTTTTAGAAAATGAGCTTTGGTGGGGCGGCGCTTCGAAATACGGTAAGGATATGCCTTATTCTGCAACCACGGATTTTGATGCTGTTATGGTTCCGAATACTACAAATAATCAGGCAAACCCTTTGCTCATTTCTAACAAGGGACGATATCTTTGGTGTGAGGAAGGCTTCAACTTTTCGATTCGCAATGGTGAAATTGTTGTGGAAGAAAAGGGTAACCTTGTTTTTGGTGAAACAGGCGGGGGACTTAAAGAAGCTTTCCGTAAAGCAAAATCCGAGTTTTTTTCTGATAATGGCGAACTGCCTGACACGGATTTGATAGTTCATCCTCAATATAACACCTGGATTGAACTTATGTACGACCAATGCCAAGAAAAAATCTTGGCTTATGTCGATAATCTCTTTGCTAACGGTATGCCAAAAGGCGTTATTATGATTGATGATACCTGGCAGGAAAACTATGGTGTTTGGAACTTTAACCCTGCAAGATTTTCAGACCCCAAGGGTATGATGGATAAAATTCATTCTCTCGGATATAAGATAATGCTGTGGATTTGTCCTTTCGTAAGCCCTGATAGCGCGGTTTATCGTGAGCTCACAAAAAAGGGACTGTTTGTTAAAAACCCCGACGGCACCGATGCTATAAGACGTTGGTGGAACGGATACAGTGCAGTTCTTGATTTTACTAATCCAGATGCGCAAATATGGTTTAAAGCTCAGCTTGACAGGCTTCAAAAAGACTATGGTGTTGACGGCTTTAAATTTGATGCAGGTGACGCTGGATTTTATCGTGATACTGATGTTACCTATGCTCCGACAACACCTAACGGGCAGTGCGAGCTGTACGTAAAAATCGGTCTTGACTACAAGCTCAACGAATATCGAGCTTGTTGGAAGCTTGCGGGACAGCCTCTCGTACAACGCTTGGCAGATAAAAGACATGCTTGGGAAAATGATGGTCTCGATTGCTTGATTCCAAACTCCATTGCTCAAAGCATGCTTGGATATCGTTTTATATGTCCGGATATGATAGGTGGCGGAGAGTTTCAAAGCTTTCTTGACGGAGCAAAAATCGATGAAGAGCTTTTTGTTCGATATGCACAAGCAAGCGCATTGATGCCAATGATGCAGTTTTCCGCAGACCCTTTCCGCGTTCTTTCAAAGAAGAATGCACAGCTTTGTAAGGATTCGGCCCTGCTTCACGAAAAGCTCGGCGACCAAATCCTAAAGCATGTCAAAAATGCTATTGAAAGCGCTGACCCTGTTATTGCTCCGATTTGCTACTACTATCCGGGAGAAGGGGAAAATGAAACTACATCCTTTATGTACAACGAGAATTTTATCGTTTCTCCCGTTCTTGAAAAAGGTTGCGTTGAAAGCGAAATCTACCTTCCCACAGGAGAATGGATTGGCTTTGATGGCAAAACGTATATAGGTGGCAAAAAGGTTAGGGTATCAACACCTCTCGAGGTTTTACCTTATTTTTACAAGAAATAATAAGAAAAGGATGATGCACAGTGTTAAACGCAATTCGCGAATATCTTCGCAGTATTGACAAATTGTTGGTAACGCTGTGCATTCTTTGTTCTTTTGTAAGTATTGCATTGCTTTTTATAATAAGCGAGGCTTTCCCCGGCGAGTTTGGCAAAAGAATGGTTGTGGTGCAGGCTGCAGCTTCTCTCTTGGGAATTGTATTGATGGTTGGCATTTCGATTTTCGACTATAAAATCTATACTCGCCTGTGGTACATTCATTATCCGTTGTGTATTCTGTTCGTCCTGTGCACTTTTATATTCGGAATAGGACGTCAAGGCGCTGATGACAGAGCTTGGATTGAAATTTTTGGAATTAACGTACAGCCATCAGAATTTTTGAAGGTCTCTACCATACTCACTGTGGCTGCACACGCTGACAAGGTGAAAGAAAACGTAAATTCTTTCGTCGGAATAACAAGACTTTGCCTGTTTGGCCTGATTGCGTGCGCTTTGGTTGTTTTGCAGGGTGATGACGGTTCCGCTATTATCTTTTTTTTGATTTTTGCTTGTATGATGTTCGCGGCGGGTGTTAGCTACAAACTCGTTGCAGTTGCATTAGCAGGGATAGCTGTGGCTATTCCTTTGGCTTGGAATTTTGTGTTCAGCAACGACCAAAAGCTCAGATTTTTGGTTTTATTTGACGATAGTGCGTCTTCCGTGGTTGTATATCAACAAAATGCAGGTCTTAAGGCACTCAGCTCGGGACACGTTTGGGGAAATCTGATTTCCGGAAAGCCGTATACCTACGTTCCCGAAATGAACAACGATATGATTTTCTCTTTCATAGGAAATGCACTTGGATTTTTCGGATGCCTTATTGTCGTTGCGGTTCTGTTTGTGATTTGCATACGTATTCTGATGTCCTGTCGCGGTGTAGACGAAGGAATGCAGGGGAATGTAATTGCTGCCGGTCTTTTTGCGATGATGGCATTTCAGGCTATTATCAATATTGGAATGAATCTAAAAATTTCACCTGTTGTTGGAATAACGTTGCCGTTCTTTAGTGCAGGCGGTTCATCGGTTTTGACCTCATACATCGCTATGGGAGTCGTTCTCAGCGTATACCGGCAAAACCATATTAAAACTATGTATTGAGGCTGTTTGATGTTTAGTATTAAAAATGCTGAAAAATGCGAATATGCACAGATTAAAAGGATATACGTTAAATCCTTCCCATTGATAGAACGCAAGCCGTTTGCTCTTATAAAGAGTAAGGTTAAAAATGGCTCTGCACAGATTTTGTGCCTGAAAGCCAATAACAAGGTTTGTGGTTTAATAATAACAGCACAACACAACGATGTTATGCTTGTCGATTATTTTGCAATTGACGAGAGCTTTCGCGACAAGGGAATAGGAACCGAATCAATACGCGAATTTTTGAAATTATATTCCGACCAATATCGCATCTTCCTCGAAATAGAAAAGCCTGATGATACCGATATAATCAAAGCACGAAGAAAAGCGTTTTATCTTAGAAATGGGTTTAATTGTTCGGGTACTCAAATATCTCTGTTTGGTGTTTCCATGGAGCTTCTGTATGCCACAAAACCTGTAGATTTTGATGAGTATTATAAGCTCTACGAGAAGGTTTACGGTAAAATTTGGGCGCGCGGAGTCAAATTTCTAAAACAAAATAACGAATTTTGAAAAAAATCAAAAATAATGCTTGCAAATCATATATTTGTATGATACAATATATTAGCATTTATATGGCCGTCTGCTTGTAAAAGCAGGTGGGGGTTAATGCGCACAACAAAATTTGCACATTAAAGCGGACAGTCCTCTGCCACTATATATTGGGAATGAATGTCTGAAAACTAAGGAGGAACAAAAATGGACGCATTGAAGCTTATAGCTCAGGACAGCGTGAAAAAAGAAGCACCGGTAGTAGAAGTCGGTGACACAGTCAGAGTACAGGTTAGAATCAAAGAGGGAGATAAAGAAAGACTCCAGGCTTTTGAGGGAACCGTTATTGCTAAGAAGCACGGCGGAGTTTCCGAAACCTTCACAGTTCGTCGCCTTTCCTACGGCGTTGGCGTAGAAAGAGTTTTCCCTGTACACTCTCCTAACGTTGATAGCGTTGCTATCGTAAGAAAGGGAAGAGTAAGAAGAAGCAAACTCTATTATCTTAGAGACAGAGTCGGTAAGGCTGCCAAGGTTAAGAGCCGTATCAAGTAATTGTTTGCTCAGATTGCGTTTAGGTTGTCCTGAAACATGGTGTTCTGTGTTTTTGTGACAACCTTTTCTTTTAAGATTGGAGTGGTAGTATGAACAATTTTGAAGGTTCCGAGAAAAGAGAAAAAAAGAAGTTCTCGTTAAGTGAAGAAGTCTTTGATTGGATGCTTGAAATTGTTACTGCAGTTGTTATATTGCTTTTAGTATTCACCTTCGGTATTCGTACCGTGGATGTATACGGAAACTCTATGCTACCCACTTTGCATCATCAGGAAAAACTCCTTTTGAATAGGTTTTTATATACACCCGAGTATGGTGACATCGTTGTCATAACAAAGCCTTGTGACGGTGATGAACCTCTTATAAAGAGGATAATAGCTACAGAAAACCAAGAAGTAGATATTGATTTTGAAAAAGGAATCGTTTACGTGGATGGTGTGGCATTACAGGAAGATTACGTTATGGCTCCGACTATAAGAAGCTTTGACGTTGAGTTTCCTTGTGTCGTCCCTGAAGGTTGTGTTTTTGTTTTGGGTGATAACCGAAACAACTCCAAGGACAGCAGAGATTCTTCTGTAGGAATGGTTGACGAGAGGTATATTCTCGGCGAGGTTATTTTTAGGATTACCCCTTTTGAAAAAATGGGAAAGATTGGATGATAGATAATGGGTGAAGGAAAACAGATACAGTGGTTTCCTGGGCATATGGCGAAAACTCGCAGAATTATGCGAGAAAATCTCAAATATGTTGATATTGTTATCGAAATCAGGGATGCTCGTATACCAAAAAGCAGCAGCAATCCCGAGATTAATTCCTTGCTTTCTAACAAACCACGCGTTATAATTCTAAACAAAGCTGATAACGCAGACAGAAATATAACGAAAAAGTGGATTGAGTATTACAAATCAAAAGGAATAACCGCTATAGAAGCGGATTGCCGTAGCGGAAAGGGATTGAATGCCCTGATGCCTGCAGTCAAAGAGTCGTTGAAGGAGCTTCTTGAACGCCGTGCTCAGCGCGGTATGGAAGGTATGTCCATCAGAATGATGGTGGTTGGAATTCCTAACGTCGGAAAATCATCTTTCATAAACCGTTTGGCAAAAAGCAGAAGAACAAAAGTTGAAGACCGTCCCGGAGTAACAAGAGGTAAGCAATGGGTTACTATTGATGGCGGTATTGAGCTACTTGATATGCCGGGCGTTTTGTGGCCTAAGTTTGAAGATAAACAGGTTGGAGAATTTCTTGCGTTCACGGGGGCAGTTAAAGACGATATCCTTGACGTTGAATACCTTGCCGTTAAATTGCTCGACGTTCTTCGTGATAGATATTTCGACAGGCTCTCTGCGAGGTACGGCATAGATGTTGAACAAACCGCACATCTTGATTCCTATGACCTTTTGGGCGAGATCGGAAGAAAGCGCGGTATGCTCATGGCCGGTGGCGTTGTAAACACAGAAAGAATGGCAAACACGCTTCTCAGCGAATTCAGAAGCGGCGCCATGGGAAATATGACACTCGAAACTCCAAACGATTGAGGGAGGAAACCCTGATGCTCGACCTTTCCTTTGAAGAACAGTACTATGAGCTTGGATATAAGCGCGTTTGCGGAATTGACGAAGCGGGAAGAGGTCCTTTGGCGGGCCCTGTCGTAGCAGCGGCAGTTGTCTTTGAACGCGGTACTGTTATTGATGGTTTGGATGACTCCAAAAAGCTTTCCGAGAAAAAGAGAGAGGGTTTGTATAACGAGATAATAGAAAAAGCTCTAGATTACAGTATAACACTCTCTACAGAAAAGGAAATTGATGATATAAACATTCTTCAAGCCACCTTCAAAGCTATGAGGAATGCTGTAAACAGCCTCAAAATAAAGCCTGATATGGCACTCGTTGATGGTGATAAATTGCCGGGTCTTGATATTGATTCCAAGGCAGTTATAAAGGGTGATTCAAAGAGTACTGCTATCGCGGCAGCTTCTATACTTGCAAAGGTTACGCGTGACAGGATAATGCTTGAACTCGATAAGGTCTATCCGCAGTACGGTTTTGCAAAGCACAAGGGCTATCCAACTAAGGCCCATTATGAAATGATAAAAGAACATGGAATAAGTGAAGTACATAGACGCAGTTTTTTGAAGAATCTGAAAGACCATGAATAAGAAGAAAATCGGAGATTTCGGCGAGAACTTTGCTTGCAGAGTTTTACGAAAAAAAGGATACAGGATAGTTTGCCGAAACTATCGCAAAACCTTCGGTGAAATAGATATAATTGCTGAAAATGAAGAATATATAGTTTTTGTTGAGGTCAAAACACGTGACGAGAATTATATGTTTGAGCCGATTTTTGCAGTAACTAAGGATAAACAGCGAAAGATAATAAAGACGGCTCAGTGCTATCTGATCAAGCACGACGTGGACAAGCAACCACGGTTTGATATAATTGAAGTAGTCGTTAAAAAGGGTCTTATATTTCACGCCAAGGAATATACTCATACAGAAAATGCTTTCTGGTAAGAGGGGACAGGCGTATGAGATTATTTGACCTTCATTGTGATACAATTACAAAGCTTTTTGCTGAAAATCAACAGCTTTTTGACGGTAATTCTCAAGTTAATATAAAGAAAACAGAATGCCTTGATAGGTGGAATCAGGTCTTTGCGATATTTATACCCGACACCATGCGAGGAGAAAGTGCGCTTGAGTATTTTCTTGAGGTTTCAAGGTTTTACAAACATCAAATTTCGACAAATTCAGAACTTTTATCTGTAAAGTCCAACCACTTGCTTTCTGTCGAAGGCGGCGCTGTTTTAGCAGGAAATATTGAAAATATTGAAATTCTTCGAGAAAATGATGTAAAGTTATTAACACTTACATGGAACGGAGAAAATGAACTTGGTTTTGGTGTTTCCGAGAATAATGGATTAAAGGATTTTGGGCGTAAGTGCATAAAAAAACTTGAACAAGCCCAGATTGTCGTTGATGTTTCTCATCTGTCGGATGCAGGGTTTTACGACGTTGCTTGTGAAATTACAAAACCTTTTGTAGCTTCACATTCAAACAGTCGAAAAATATGTAATCATCTTAGAAATCTCACCGACGAACAGTTTTCATATATATCTTCTGTTGGCGGTATTGTTGGTGTTAATTTTCACAGCCCCTTTGTTTGTGAAAAAGGTGACTATATTTCTTCATTATTGGCACATATCGAACATTTTCTCTCGTTGGGCGGTGAAAAATGCCTTTGTATAGGTTCCGACTTCGATGGCGCCGATATAGACGAGGAACTTAATTCTATAGATAAGATTTCAGCACTTGTAGACGCGATGAGACGCGCTAACTACAGTGATGATCTGATAAATGACATTATGTTCAATAATGCACGGGATTTTTTTGAAAGGTTGTAGAAACAAATGCTGTATTTAAGTACAAGAAGTAATGACAAAAAAGTGCAGTCAAGTACTGCTATCGCACAAGGAATTTCCGAGGAAGGCGGACTTTTCGTTCCGGAGTTTATTCCTACAATTTCCTATGATAATATAAAAGCTATGTGTAAAATGTCATACGTTGAGAAAGCAGAGTATATACTTTCGAAGTTTTTGACAGATTTCTCCGCTGAGGAACTTAAAAACTGCGTAGAAAATGCATACGGCAGCGGTAAGTTCGATTCCGAAGAGGTAGCACCTCTTTCTAAGCTCAATGATTCAACATACATTCTTGAACTTTGGCACGGACCTACCTGTGCTTTTAAGGATATGGCGTTGCAGCACCTTCCGCACCTTCTTACTACTGCTGTTAAGAAGACAGGAGATGACAGTGAAACTATCATTCTTGTTGCAACTTCCGGCGACACGGGAAAAGCTGCGCTTGAAGGTTTCAAGGACGTTGAAAACACGAGAATAATTGTCTTTTATCCTTCCGACGGAGTTAGTCCAATGCAGAAACTTCAGATGGCAACACAGGAAGGAAATAACGTCTGCGTTTGTGCTATTAAGGGCAATTTTGATGATGCACAGAGCGGTGTGAAGAACATATTCACTTCACCGGAAATGAAAAATAGACTTCTTGATAACAATATGAAGTTCTCCAGCGCAAACTCGATAAACTGGGGACGTCTTGTTCCGCAGATTGTCTATTATTTCTCTGCATACTGCAGGCTTCTTGAGGACGGAGAAATAGCCGACAGAGAGGCAATAAACGTTGTTGTTCCTACAGGAAACTTTGGTAATATTCTGGCGGCATACTATGCTAAATTCATGGGACTTCCCATAAACAAGCTTATCTGTGCTTCCAACAGCAACAACGTTCTCACCGATTTTATCAACTGCGGTGAATATGACCGAAACAGAGAATTCTATGCCACTATATCTCCTTCAATGGACATTCTTATTTCCAGCAACCTTGAGCGTCTTCTTTATCATGTCAGCGGTTCTGACTTTAATATGGTTAAAGAGCTTATGGATGCCCTGAAAACAGACGGAAAGTATAAAGTTTCCGACGAATTAAAGGCGAAAATCAATGAGCTTTTTGCTGCAGGCTTCTGCGATGAAGAGAGCACAAAGGCTACAATCAAAGATCTTTACGAAACGTATTCGTATCTTTGCGATACTCACACGGCTGTGGCTGTAAGCGTATACAATGACTATGTCAAGAACACAGGCGATAATACCAAAACTGTTATAGCGTCTACCGCAAGTGCCTATAAGTTCCCGTACAGCGTTCTTTCTTGCGTTGCTGATGCAGAAGGAATGGATGATTTTGCAATGCTTGATAAGCTCTCTGACGTTACCAAAACCGAAATACCTGAGAGTATTGTGGCTTTGAAAGCGAAAAACGTTAAATTTGATACCGTAATCTCAAAAGATGATATGTCGTCGTTTATATCTGATTATTTGAATTTGAAATAAGATTGTCGGTGAAATAATGAAAATTTTTGCTATCGGCGACCTACACCTGTCATTGTCGGTAGACAAACCGATGGATGTTTTTTCAGGATGGGCTGATTATGTCGAAAGGCTAACCGCTAACTGGAAATCTGTAATTAGTGACGAAGATATTGTTGTTTTAGCAGGGGACACCTCTTGGGGAATGTCCCTGAATGAAACAACCGATGATTTTGATTTTATCAATCGTCTTCCGGGGAAGAAGTATCTTCTTAAGGGTAATCACGATTATTGGTGGGACACCCGAAAAAAGCTTGAAACCTTCTTTTTTGAGAACGGATTTGATACCTTAAACATACTTCAAAACAACGCTGTTGAAACTGATAATTTTATTATCTGCGGTACAAGAGGTTGGCTATTTGAAAACGGAGAACCGCATGATGCAAAAATTCTTCAACGAGAGGCTGGAAGACTTGAACTTTCCCTTCAAAGCATAAAAAGCGATAAAGAAAAGGTCGTCTTTTTGCACTATCCACCCGTATACGCCGACCAGTGTTCTGCGGAAATTCTGGACGTACTACTGAAGTATGACGTGAAGCGATGCTATTATGGGCATATTCACGGATACGGTATATCAAATGCACTTAACGGAATCTATGCAGGAATTGATTTTAAACTGATTTCTGCAGATGCATTGGGTTTTTGCCCAATAGAAATTGTCTGATTCTGTTGTATATTGTTATTTATGCACAGTAGCATTTTTTGTAAATGTGTGATATAATTATAAAGATAAATACTGCACGCGCAGGAGGAAACGAAATGAGCTTAGTATCAAACAAAAAAACAGACAACAATCTCGTGGAATTGGAAATCAAAGTTGACGCAGAGGCGTGTGAAGCCGCACTGCAGAGAGCCTATAAGAAAAACGTAGGCAAAATACAGGTTCCCGGATTCAGAAAAGGAAAAGCTCCTAGAAAGATTATCGAGAAAATGTACGGTAAAGAGTGTTTCTACGAGGATGCTGTCAATGAAATTTACCCGATTGAGTACGCTGCTGCTGTTAAAGAGGCAGGAATTGACCCTGTAG
>JAZSEP010000017.1:0-10908 GCA_045531755.1 Oscillospiraceae bacterium
CTTCGGGATATTCTGGATACTTTATCAGGGTCTCTGTGCCCTCTGTTATTGTGTATTTCATTTCGTACTCCTCTTCTTTTTGGGAAGGTTGTGAACTTGTGGACTGGTTGCTTTCGGTTTGGTCTTTGCTCGGATCTTTGCTCGGGTCTTTGCTCGGGTCTTTGCTTTGAGTTTCGCTCAGCACTTCGCTTTGTGTGTCGCTTGGCTCGTTGCTCTGTGTGTCGCTGACTGTGGGTAGTTGTCCGCAACTTGTAAAGAGCATTGCAAGGACGACTAAAATCACAAGCGTTTTTGTTTTCATAGGGTTCCTCCATTCTATATACTCTATATTATATAGACAAAATAGCACAAAACAAGAAAAATGATGCACAATTTAGTAAAAAACAGGCATATCTTGTTGTTTGGGTGTTTTACTGAAAGATCAGTTAATCTTTGTCATTGACACGTTGTCAACAATAACGTTTTTGTTGTTGCCGTCGTGCTGACCTATTACAAGCATCAAGCCTTTTGAAAATTGTGTGCTTTCTTGCGTGAACGTGAACTCAATCTTCTGCCATTCGTTTGTAATCTCAAATCTCTTGGAAGCAATAACGTTTTCCCATCCGTCTGACAAAAACAGCTTGACGTGATTGGTATCAGAGGCTGGCTCCGCTCTCTTTACCCATGCAGTGACGAGGTAGTCTCCCGTTCCGTGTTGACGAACTACATCAGCAATATCTTGATATATGCCGCCGTTTTCGCCCCATGTGCTGTTGGTAATACGGATGGCATATTTCCCGCTCTGCGCCTTCTCGGAAAGATAGAGCATTGTAAAGTTTCTTGTTACCCAATTGGTTGATAGTCCAAGCTCAAAATCAGGATCTCTGAGGAGGTTGTCATCTCTCTTGATGTTGGTTACATTTATTCTGTTGCCTTTGGTTTTGATTTTTGTATTTATTGTTTTAGATAGGGTGCCGATATCAACCATCGCCTTTTCGTCCGCTATTTCCATCTCATATTTTTCATCTTTATATGAGAAGGTCAGCTTTCCTCCCTCAACCTTTATATCCTTGAAGAGCAAGGCTTCGAGAATTTCGTAGGCGCTGACATAGAGCTTGCCGTACTCTTTATAGGGTTGATATTTACACTCTATTCTGCGGTCGCCGATATATATTATATACGGTTTTACCTTTTTTTTCAGCGTAATGTCATTTCGTTTTATTGTTACAGCAGATTCGTCTACTGTGTCAAGATAGGTTACCGTGTTGTTTTTGCTGTAGTCAAGGGTATCCTTTGAGGCGATAAGCTCTTTTGTGATTGGCTCTCCGCCTACCCATACGTTGTCGAAGGTTATTGAAACGTTTTGGACGTCATTACCTGTATACGAACCATCTGTGGTGGAAATATAGTCGCTCCAATAGTTATAGTCCGCTATTTTAGGAACGGAAACGTTTTTGAGGATATAATTCTTAGACGCTGCACCACCGTATCGGCTTATTATAAAATCGCCTGCCTTATCGCTATCTATGGCGGTACAGTTTTCGAGCACGAGGTCTACAGACTTATTTCCCACTTGATTTGGATAGTGATGAGTTATAAAGGTGTTATAACGAAGGACATCGATGTTTTTGAAGACGAGAGGGTCACCGGTAAGTTTGCCTTGCGGGAAAATGAAGGAATAGTCGGTAATGACTATGGTATTCTCAACGAGAAAGTCCTCAACATTACCTCCCCCGATTACAAAAGCATTGTCGCTTATATTAAAGTAACAATTGTTGAGGTGCATATTATACGCCCCGTCCCAGATGGACAGTCCGTCGGTGGAAACCTGATTACAGAGAAATTTTACACCGTCAAAATTGAGATTTCTTCCATTCGTGGTAACTATATTATACGTATGTGCATCTAAAAACCTTACGTCCTCAATTGTAACATTTGACGAGGCGTTGAGCATACACATATACGACGAACCGCCGTAAAACTGTCTTATCGGTGCAGGCTCTATAAATGCTCCGTGTCCGCAGACCTTAATATCCTGACCGTTTACATTTAGACGTGCCTTTACAAGCGCGCCTGCCTCGAGGTAGAGTATTTGATTGGAGTGAAGATTGATTACTCCGTTCTCGACCTCATGGTATCCTGCTTCGTAGTAGACGACGTTCTTGTCATTTTTATCGGGCTTTTCAACATCAGGTGCTTCGGCAAAGATTGTCAGGTGAGTGTCCTTGTCGTTGTTAAGCTTCAACACCGTAGTGCAAGGCTCTGTGAGTGTGTATGTAATTACGTTGTCGTTAATTTTGGAAGGAATCGCTTTTGAACTCGGCATTACTGTGTATCGGTCAAACTCCATATGCGCAGTAATCTCAACCGTTACAGGCTCACCTGTGAATGCAAACTCTGCATAACGTCTATGCATATCAAAGTTATAGACGTCGGTAGTGAAATAATCAGAGGCATAAACAGGATTGTAGACGGGAATTTCTATTGCTTCATTGCCTTGAATCACTCTCACGGTATAATCATAGTCTTTGGGAATTGCTCCATCGGGATATTCAGGGTATTTTATCAGAGTTTTTGTTCCATCAGTCATAGTATATTCTCCCTGATTTTCACCATTTGGTGTATCACTTGGCAAGGTCAGCAGCTGACATCCCGTAAGAATCATTATCAAAACAAGAAAAAGTGCGATTTTAATTTTCATAGGTGTTCTCCTTATATTTAAGATAGCAGTCTGTATAAATAGTGCCCATTTTAATAAAAATGGGCGCCATTGCTTATCTTAAATAGCTTTTTACAAGTGTTTGCAAAAGCTCGTCGCGGTCTATCTTTCTTATAAGGCTGCGAGCGTTTTTGTGGGTGGTTATATATGTCGGGTCTTCTGAAAGAATGTAGCCTACTATTTGATTTATGGGGTTGTAACCCTTTTCCTTGAGTGCGTCATAAACCTCGGTTAGAATTTGTTTTATCTCCTTTTCCCTATCCTCGTATATAGAAAAAGCTATGGTAGGTTCCTGCATATAATTACCTCCGTTTATATTTTTTATATTCATCATAGATTACCGACGAATATTGTTTAAGCTTTTTTTGAGAGCCTTGAGAATCACTATTATCAGCACCGCTTCGAGCGGCAAAAGCGCAGCCTTGACGAGTCTTGTCACCAATAACGGTACAAACGGGGAGCCATATGAAAGGGTCAGCACCGCCGTTGTGAGCAGCATCGTTACCACTATAAAGTTTACTGCCGTGCTGATTATTGCTCTTGAGGTGATTTTTTCGGTCTTGTACAAAAACAGTCCGTACAAAAATCCGCTTGCCATCATGCAAAGCGTTATACCAAAGAAAAATCCTCCGCTCGCTTTTGGCATTATAAGTGTGGAGATGACGTCGATGAGTCCTCCGCAGATTGCGGCAGGCACGGCGCCGTAGAGCATACCGACGACTGCCATGGGCAGAAACGCCCATTTAATCATCAGGTCATTGCTGATTGGAATGGTGCCGAAGGAATGGAGCACCACTCCAAAGGCTGTCATCAGCGCCGTTGTAACGAGCGCTTTCGGGTTTTTGAGTTGTTTTGCGGAATCCGCAATCAAGTAAAACATATTTCGCATGGCAAACTACCCCCATAAAATCCCTGTTCATAGAAGGCGTTAACCTTGCGCTATGATACAGCGGGATGCGAAAAAAGCACCGCAGACTTTTGTCATTCGTCCGCAAAACAACTCCCCGTTTTTGCGGCACTCTGTCCGTTTGGACACGCGCTTTTTTCTACTCTGTTTTTTCTGTTCGTCTTACAACGTTATCCGATTTATTAACAAATCCGGTTGAAGACATACTAACGTATACAGTATACCATCAATTGCGTGAAAGATAAAGTCCTTTTTTGAAATTTTGATATTTTTTTAAAAAAATTACGGAGTGTGTTGCCACACTCCGTATTAAAGTTATCCAACGATACCGGAACGCTCGATACTTTCTGTAAACTGTCTTTGGAAGATGATGTACAGAATGAGCATCGGTGCAATTGACAAAAGCGCACCTGCCTGCATATACGTTGATTTCTGCAACGGATCGGTTGTTGAGGTGACACCCTCAAGACCGCCGCCCTGCAAGCTTGCGAGCTCTGTTGAAATGGTTGGAACGGCCGAGATGAACATCGAAGAGTTGAAATAGTCGTTCCAGTACCAAACGAGCGAGAAGAGGAATACCGTTACGAAAACGGCTGTTGCGTTGGGAAGCATTACTCGCCAGAAGGTCTTCAGCTTTCCGCATCCGTCTATCCAAGCTGCTTCCTCGAGCTCCTTGGGAAGTCCGCGGAAGAACTGACGATAGATGAAGATGTAGAGTCCTGCTCTGATACCTGTACCGAAAAGTGCGGGCAGGTAGAATACCAGATGGTTATTCAACAGGTTTATGTATACAGGCTCAAATGCTGCGCCCATAAACATTTCGCCAAACCAGTTATAGACACTGAGTATACCAAACAGGTCGAAGTTACGGTAGGTTCCGTAGAGGGAGATGAGGATGGTCTGTGTAGGAACGACGATGGTCATTATTACAAGACCGAACATAAGTCCTCTGCCCTTGAACTTAAATCTTGCAAAGCCGTAACCGACTATTGCACAGATGAATACCTGAATGATGGAGCTGACAACGTCAAGTGTGACGGTGTTCCAAAGAGCCTGCCAGTAGTCCATTGCCTTTATAGCGCCCTTTATGTTGTCAAGCGTGAAGTTACGGGGAATCCATACAACCGAGGGGTCATACATATCCGAGATGCTTCTGAACGACATACTGAACATATAAAGAAGCGGATATATGAGGACGAAGGACATTCCCAAAACGATGAAGGTTCTGAAAAGTGCCCAACAGAGCTTTACAAGAGCCTGTGCAATGATTTTAAATCTTATCTGGCGCTTCTCTCTATCCTTCATATCTTCTATAAAGGTTGTGAAGAAGGAGAAGAGCGATTTTTTCTTTGTTTTTACCATTTTTAGCCCCTCCTTAATCTACCTGATAGAATGCGATCTTGTTGAGGAAGAAGTTTACGACACCAAGAATCACTATGATACATATAAAGAATATCCATGCAATAGCAGCACTGTAACCGTATCTCATCTGGAAGAAGCCGAGGTTATAGACGTACTGCATAACTTCGTTTCCATAGTCTGTAAACGAGTCGACAACCGAGTAGGTTACGTTGATTACTATCTGGGGAGTGATCATCGGGAAGGTTATCTTCCAGAAGGTTTCCCAAGCTGTTGCACCCTCAACCTTTGCAGCCTCATAGAGCTGTCCGGGCACACTCTGAAGTCCTGCGAGGAACAGAAGTATCTGAACACCCGACTTCCAAGTGATATTGAAGATGTTGTCTGCTATTGTTACGAACAGGTCAACCATTTCATCGGAAAATCCACTGTTCGTGAGGATTGTCTGTACACTGCCGACAGAGAACATTGATGCGGTCTGTCCGCCCTGCTCTACCTGTCCTGCATAGTAGTCGTTGTTGATAATGCTTATGATGATACCGGAAGTTACGATAACGGGAAGGAAGAAGACGGCTCTTGCGAAAACTCTTCCTCTGAACTTCTGGTTGAGGATAAGCGCGATGAACATACTGAAGATGATGATTACGGGAACCTGCCACAGAATGTTACCGAGCGCTGTTGTGAGCATCGGGAGGAAGTCAACGTCTCCTCTGAACGCTTCAATATAGTTTCCAAAGTTGTTCCAGGTTGTATTGGTACCACCGAGAACGAACTCAACTTCACACAAGCTATACCACATTGACTTGACAAGCGGTATTATGAAGAACATACATACGCCGAATATGAAGGGAGATATGAACAGCCAACCTGCTACTGCCTGTTGCTGATTAAGGTTGAGACGGCTCTTTTTGGACTTTGGCTTCTTTGTAGCGGAAGCTGTTGTCGCTGTTTCGGTTGCCTCTACCATTGTGTTTACTGCTGTTTCAGTTGACATTATCAATTTCCTCCTTTCATAACATCGTAGGACATTGCTTTTACGGTACGTCCGTCAACCGTTACGTCATAATCAGAGTAGTTGACGAGGATTGAAGTTCCGTCTGCATATACAGTTTCGAATACTTCCTTCTGAACTCTTCTGTGGTTCTGAATTTCAACATCCTGAAGGTCACCAAGTGCAGCATTTACTTTAGCATACATTTCTGCTGCTGTATCAAGCCAGATGCTGTAGTCGGAAGCATAGAGGTAGTTGTACTTAGAATCTCTGAGCTGGCTTGTGCCCTGTGCTGTAAGTGTGAACATCAAGCTTGAACCGGTTTCAATAGTCTTGAGGAATGCTTCCTCTATATCGCCGGATTCGCTGATTGCGGGTGAAGAGTAGGAAACCCATCCGTGAAGTACCGTCTGTACGAAAGGTACTGCATAGTCAGTTACCATAAACTGACTGGAGAAAGACGTTACGTTTGAAAGATAATCAGCATATACGAGTGCATACTCGTTGGGCTGATTCATCAGCATAGAGATGCCGGAATCCTTGAGCTTTGACAGATTATCGGAAATAATTTCTGCCTGCTTGTTGACGTCGTAGTATTCGTTGGTTCTGAAGTCAGAATATACGGTGTTTACTACGGTATCAAGGGCGAGGTTTGTCAAACCGAGTTTGGAATAGTTCTTTGCAAACTTAGTAAAGATTTCGTCAAAGAGTCTTGTGGAAACATAGAACGTGGGGGATGCCTTCAAATCCTTTGTTCCTGAGCCCAAACGGAAGGCAATGTTCTGTATCGGGGTTCTTGTAACGGATTTTGCAACCAATGAAGACTGGCTGTATCCGTTTCCGCCGCCGTTTACGTTCATAAACTCTACGCTCGGGAAAATCTTGGAATTTAGCTCTTCGGCTACCTTGAGAAGCTCCTCGTAATCGGATTTTCCGCCAAGCTTGCCTTCGTACTTAAGGTTGGTGGGAACCTTTGTATTAGGTCCTCCCTTTTGCCAGCCTCTGTACTCGACAACCGTATTGGTTATTCCGAGCTCCTTTGCTTCCTTGAGCATCGTTGCAAGCTCGCTATAGGTGGTCATAGGAACTACTTCCGTTGTAGGAATGCCGAGGAAGTTGCCGCTCTTTGTAACGGCTCCGTATATTTCCATATAGAGAGGAAGCTCTTCATCAAAGGTCTTCTTGGAGAAGCCGTATTCATTAACAAGATACTCTCTGTACTTTCTTGCCATTCCTGAGTAGCTTACGTCATCTTCAGCAAGGAAGAAGTACTCTGTGGAGAAGTTTGAAGAGTTGAAGGGCATCGGAGCAATGAGGGTGAGCATCTTTGCGTCCCAGTTACCTTCGCTCATTGTGTAGCTGTCCTTTTTGCGAAGCTCGAAGCTTGCATAGGCATTGTTATAGGCGCTACGCTTGGGAGAAGAGGGGCTTGCACAGATATCAGCGTCAGAACCGTTGACTACGGCAACGTAGCCTGCTCCGTTATTGACTATACCAAAAACGGGAAGTGTCTGTTGCTGCATAACTGTGTAGTTTACGCTCAGGGTTACCGATTGGTCACGTCCGAAAACGGGGCGTATATACTCGGAGCGATGTCCCTGTCCGTTATTGAAGTTGATTATCGCGCCAGAGCCGTCGGGAATAAAGATATATCCTTCGTCATTAACACTGCCGGCTCCAAAGAATGGTATGAGCGAGATGGACATTATTCTCTGCGTGGAATACTCTTCAATCTCGCTTACGATAACCTCTGCCTTAAAGGAGTTGTTATCGGTGATTGTGTATTCAACAGGAATCTTGAAGCCCTCTTTCTCACGGCTGAAATCATAGACTATCTTTACACCGTTTTCGATTTCTATAATTTCAAAGGTTTTTCTGTTTATAGAGGATACCTGTGCGTTTGCGTTTGCGGGCTGGTTCTTTTCGTCAACGTAGCCGACGGAAAGCTGTCCCTGCTGTTGCAGCTTAAGGGTACCTTTTACATAGGGGTCGAACTGTGCATTTATGGGGTTTGTGAACCATATATCGCCTGTTTTCTTGTTCTTTACGGCAATATTGAGGTACTTATCAGCTTCATCGGGCTTTGCAGGATTGGGATGCGTCGTACCTACGTACAGTTCGAGTGTGGCGTTCTCCGCCATCTTTTTCATTGTTTCAAGTGCCTGTTCCTTGGAAACGGTTTCGAAGTCCTCTACGGAAGGCTCGGTTGTTTCCTCGGAAGGTTCTTCTTGTGTGGTTTCATCTCCTGCAGGTGCTGTGAGGAGGACGTTTTCGCCCTCTGCCTCATCAGCAAAAGCCGTCATGGAGAGGCAAGACAGGATTGTAGACACAGCAAGAATCAAGCACAAAAGCTTTTTAAAATTATACATTGTGTTTCCTCCTATCTTACCCGTTATGTTCTGAAGGTGATCTCGGTGTATATGCTCATTATAAAGCTATATACCTGATTCCAAAGCGAACCTGCAAGAACGCAAAGGAAGAGGATGATGAATACTCCAAGAAGTGATGCAAGTACCGACAGGAAGGTCTTTTTGAAGGTGTACTGATGTACGGTGTTAAGACCTATGAAGCCGATAGCAAGCGACCAGATAAGTCCAACTGTTGAAAGCATTGATACGAATGCATATTCGTCGCGGATTACAAAGTTGGACAGAAGCGTGGTCAAAAATCTTACGACTGTGTATGGTACAAGTGCATATCCTACCGCTACATATATCTCAGCAAAGCGTCCTTCGCCGTCAAACAGAGTACATACCGCCCAGTTTGAAACTGAGAAAAGTACGAAGGGTATCAGGTTTGAAACGGCAAGAAGAAGAATGTTGAGGTCTTCGGGCTTGTTTGTTGTGAACAAAAAGCCTGTGAACTGGAATTCAACTATCGAAGAGAGATAGTAGAAAAGCAAGAATATGGTTGCACAAAGGATGGAGCCCTTTTTGTGCCATTTTATCTCTTCAAAGCCTGCGAAGGGATGAATAATGGAATAAAAAGCAAGTTTAATCTTTCCCATCATTTTGCACCTCCCGCTTTTTTGTTCTTTACGGCTTTACGAATTGCAGGCAATGCAATAAGCGCAAGCACGATTACAACTGCTACTGCAAATATAATACCGAAGTTATCCTTGAGCATCTTTGAACGAACCTCGACGTATGCGTTTTCATAGCTTTCGCGGTCGTATGCGAGCTTTGCATATTCAAGTGCTTTTTCAAACTCGCCTGCCTCGTATGCCGCACGGCTGAGGCTGATGTATGCAACGTCGTAGTTACTGTCAAGCTTGAGAACCTCTGTCCAAGGCTCAATTGCCGCTTCAAATTCTCCTTCATTATAAAGCATAATTCCTTCTTCAACCAGTTTTCCGAAAGTGGTCTGCTTGAAGGTTGTGATAGAAGCATCTTCCAGGTCGAGAACGTATACCGTTGTTCCTCTTACCTCTACAGCCGCAGCGTTGAGGAAGGTTCCGAGCTGCTGTCCGTTTGTTTTTCCTGCAGCACCGAAGACATAGAGGAAGTTGAAGTCACTGTCGTATGCAAATATCTTCTGTTGCGCGCTGTCAAGCATAAAGACCATAGTAGAATCAGCGTTTGCGACGGTATCTGTGAAGTTGTTACCGGTACGCTGGCTACCAACTATACGAATCTCTGCATCACCGAGCACAAGGTCGGAGTTGCTAAGGTCAGAATAGTATCTGCGGCGCTGTTTTGCGATATTTACACCCTTGGGGTTGAGCTTTTTGAGCTGGTTTTTGTTGTTCCAGTTACTAACCAACTGTGTTGCATAGATGAATCCGTCAGGTGTCAACGTGATACTCTTATACTCGGTAGGAGTATTTGAAGTAGCGATTTCTGCCTGTTTATCGGACCACAGCTTCTCCCAGAAGGCACGTGCAAGAACCTCTGCAGTTACCTGTACCTTTGCTGTTCCGTAGTAGGAAAGGAAACTTCCCTTCTCGTCAAAGGTGAGGATACCTTTGTTGTTGGAACGGCTGAGGATATAAACGATACCTGCTTTGTCTGCAAATACTCTTATCGGGAGGAGTTCATCCTTCTGCTCGTAGATTTCATCGTCTACAGGCTTTGTAATGATACTTCTTACGGTTCTGTCAGCGTTTGCAATGAGAACTCTCTGGTTACCGGTATCGGCAACGTAGATGCTGCCGTTCTCGTGGACGAACATTCCTTCGGGCTGTTTGAAGGTAATCTCTTCGCCGTCAAGAATGAGCGAATCAATAACTCCGACAAAATTCATATCTGCATCGAGCATTACTATACGGTTGTTGCCGGTATCGGTGACGTACATTATGTCGTCAGGACCGATGAAGAAATCGGAAGGCTTTGAAAACTCTCCGCATCCAAGCTCTTTTCCTGTATAGTACTCATCAGGCATATATCCTGTGGGTGCAGGAACGGAGCTTTTCCAAGCGTTGTAGCTGTAACCGTAGTAGGAAACCTGTGCAGAAGCGGGAACTGCTACCATCGTTGCCAGCACTGTGACAACCAAAAGTATTGAAATTATCTTTTTCATTCTCCCGCCCCCTTACTTAATACCTGCCGTTGACATCGTTTCGATGATGCGGCTCTGAGAAATTATAAAGGTGACTATAGGCGGTATTACGAGAAGCAGTGAAGCCGCCATTCCGACACCCATACGGGCAATACCAACAGAAGCTATCTGTGTGAGCGCGGTGGGAAGCATCTTGAGCTGCTCGTCGAAGATGTAGGAACCGCCGTTGTTGTTCCAAAGTCCTGTGAAGCAGAAGATTATAAGTGTAAGCCAAGCAGGTTTAACGTTGGGCATTACGATTTTCCAGAATATCTTCCACTCGCCTGCACCGTCGATACGTCCTGCTTCGAGAAGCGGTGTGGGGATACCTTCCATAAACTGCTTCATAAGGAACATACCGAATGCTCCTCCGATTGCAGGAAGAATAATCGCCAAATAGTTGTTAATAAGTCCAAG
>JAZSEP010000083.1:0-49763 GCA_045531755.1 Oscillospiraceae bacterium
ATATTAGGGCTATGCCCGAAAATGAAATACCACCCGCTATGCGGGTGGATTTTTATTTGTATAAACCCTTGAAATAATGCGGTAAAAATGGTATAATAACATAATTAAGTAAATGAAGATGCAGGTAATTGAAAGATGAAAAAATGGGTGCTCAGAAAAAGCGACTCCAAGAAGGCTCTTGAACTGACAACTAAATACGGTCTTGACCCTCTGCTTGCCTACGTGCTGACCGCCCGTGGAATAACCGAACAGCAGGATTTGAAAAGCTATTTTTCCTCATCGGGCGAGCTTTCCGACCCGTTTGCGATAAAGGATATGGACAAGGCGGTTGACAGGATACAGTCGGCTGTGGAAAACGGCGAACAGATTTGTATCTACGGCGACTACGATGCCGACGGAGTGACCTCAACCGTAATATTATATAACTACCTCTCCACACTCGGCGCAATGGTGGATTACTACATCCCCGAGCGCGAGGGCGAGGGCTATGGTATGCACCGCGAGGCGCTTGATAAGATAAAAGAAAACGGCACCGAGCTGATAATCACCGTCGACAACGGAATTTCCGCCTTTGACGAGGTGGAGTATGCGAAAAAACTCGGTATGGACGTCGTTATCACCGACCACCACCGTCCGCCCGAGAAAATTCCAAACGCCGTTGCCGTGGTAAACCCACACAGAAAGGACTGCCCCTCAAGCTTCAAAGACCTTGCGGGAGTGGGCGTTACCTTCAAGCTTCTCTGCGCCCTTGAAGGCGGAGAAAGCGATATAATAATCGACCAGTTTTCCGATTTGGTCGCAATAGGCACAATTGCGGATATCGTACCGCTCAAAGACGAAAACCGACTTATAGTCAAGCAGGGACTTCGCAGAATTGCGTCCACCGACAACAACGGACTCTATAGCCTTTTGGAAGTCTGCTCGCTTGCGGACAAAACGATAACGGGCGAGAGCGTTGCGTTTATAATCGCGCCCAAAATCAATGCGGCAGGCAGAATAGGCAGCGTTGACGAGGCGGTCAGAATGCTTCTTTCCGAGGATGACGAGGAAGCACTGCGGCTTGCAAACAACATTGCGGCACTCAACACGCGCCGTCGTGATATGGAAGACAAGATAAACGCGGATATAGCCGACGCGGTAGCAAAAGACCCCAAAATCCTCAATCAAAGGGTGATATTCGCTTCGGGCGAGGGCTGGCACGCAGGCGTCGTCGGAATAGCCGCGGCGCGACTTGCCGAAACCTATTCAAAGCCCACGGTTTTGATGACCGTTGACGGTGACGGTATGGCACACGGCTCGGCAAGAAGCAACGACGGGTTTTCCATCGTCGATGCGCTTTCGGCTTGCTCGTCGGTGCTCACAAACTACGGCGGACACACAAAAGCTGCAGGCTTTTCGCTCAAAGCCGAGAATATCGAAAGCTTTAAAAATATGCTTTGCGAGTATGCAAGGATAAATTTCCCCGAAATGCCGCAGTATACTATTGAGATTGACAAAATCGTGACCCCTGACGAGCTCACGGTTGAAAGGGTGCGCTCGCTCGATGCGATGGAACCGTTTGGCGAGGAAAACAAACGCCCGATTTTTGCGATAACGCAGGCTACCGTCGAGGAGCTTATACCGCTTGCACAGGGTAAGCACACAAAGCTTAAGCTTTCAAAGGACAGAAAAGCGTTTTTTGTCATCTGCTTTGGTATGGCAACCGACAAAGCTCCCTGCAGAGCGGGGGATGCGGTTGACGTCTGCTTCACCGCAGAGCTCAATGAATATAACGGCAGCACACAGGTTTCGCTGAAGCTCAAGGAGATAAAATCCAGCCACCTCAAGCAAAACGAGTTTTTCTCTTCACAACAGCTCTACGACCGCTTTATGTGCTGTGAAAAGCTTCCCTGCGCTGAAAGTGAGATTCCAAACCGCGACGACGTCGCTACCGTATACCGTTTTTTGAGGTCAAACGGCGGATTTTCGGGAAGCGGTGAGGTGCTCTATCTTGCCTTTAAGGACAAGATGAGCTACTGCAAAATGATGCTGATACTGCAGATAATGAAGAGCGAAAGGCTTATATCTGCATCGCTTCATTGCGCGGACGTAAATATAAAGCTTCTGCCCGTTGCAGAAAAGATAGATATAGAAAATTCACAGCTTTTGCAAAGCTTCAAGGACCAAATATAACGAAAAGGAGGCAGAGATATGCAGTGCTATTTCGAAACCTTAAAAAACAGCATAGAGCTTAGCGGCAAGCAGTATGAGCTCAAGAAGATTGAAGAAGCCTATAAAGTAGCCGAAGCGGCGCACGAGGGACAGCTGCGCGTTTCGGGTGAAGCGTATATCTGCCATCCCGTTGCCGTCGCAAAGATACTGGTTGAGCTCGGAATGGACTCCGAAAGTATAATTGCAGCACTTTTGCACGACGTCGTTGAGGACACCGATATAACGCTTGAACAGGTCAAAAAGAAATTCGGCGAAGAGGTCGCAAGGATGGTTGACGGCGTCACCAAGATGGGACTTGTACCCCTCCACACAAAAGAGGAACAGCAGGCGGAAAACGTCAGAAAGATGCTCCTTGCCACCGCACAGGACGTTCGCGTGGTAATCATAAAGCTCGCCGACCGCCTTCACAATATGCGCACTATAGACGTAAAAAGCGAGCAGAAACAGCGCGACACAGCAAGGGAAACGATGGAGGTCTATGCTCCTATCGCGCACAGACTCGGTATCCGCGCGGTCAAGGAAGAGCTCGAGGACCTTTCGCTGAAATACCTCGACCCGATTTCCTACGAAGAGATTGAACAGTCGCTTGATAAAAAGAAGGAAGAACGCGACCACTTTTTGCAGACTATCAAGGAAAAAATCAGCGACCGACTTGAAAAAGAACAACACGAAAAGCCCTATATAGAGGGCAGAGTAAAGAGCTTCTACGGCATCTACCGCAAGGTGTATATGCAGGGCAGAAATTTCGACGAGATTTTCGACGTTTATGCTGTAAGAATAATAGTGGATACAGTCATCGACTGCTATAACATTCTCGGCATAATCCACGATATGTTCAGACCCCTGCCCAATCGCTTCAAGGACTATATCTCCACCCCGAAGCAGAATATGTATCAGTCACTGCACACCACCGTTATCGACAAAGAGGCGATACCCTTTGAGGTGCAGATAAGAACGTGGGATATGCACCACACCGCTGAATACGGAATTGCGGCGCACTGGAAATATAAAGCAGGCATTCAGGGCAAGGACAAGCTCGAGGAAAGACTTGCGTGGGTTCGCCAGCTTCTTGAGGCACAGCAGGAGAGCGAGGACGTTGAGGACATCGTCCGAAACATCAAGTCCGACCTCTCGGGAGAAGAGGTTTTCGTCTTCACACCAAAGGGCGACGTGGTAAGTCTGCCGCAGGGCTCAAACGTTATCGACTTTGCCTATGCCATTCACTCGGCTGTCGGCAACAGGATGACGGGCGCCAAGGTCAACGGCAGAATAGTACCCCTTGACCATCAGGTAAAGACGGGAGAGGTCATTGATATTATAACCACCAACTCGCAGGGCGCGGGCCCAAACCGAGATTGGCTCAATATCGTAAAAACCTCGGAAGCAAGAAACAAAATCCGCGGTTGGTTCAAAAAGGAACGCCGCGAGGAAAATATACAAAACGGTATGGCTGAGGTGGAACGCGAATTCAAACGCGTGGGCATCGAGCTGGAAGATGACGAGATGAAGAAATTTATTGCGGATATCGCCCGCCGTCAGCACTTCAATCAGACCGAAGAATTTTTTGCAGCCATCGGCTATGGCGGAGTTTCGCTGTCCAAGATTATCACGCGAATCAAGGACGACTATGTAAAAGCCTATAAAACCACCGATGACCAGAAGATAGAAAAGTATCTCCAGCAAAATCAAAAGAAGTCCAAAAAACCCATCAGCGGTGTTATCGTTGAGGGAATCGACGGTTGCCTTGTGAAGTTTGCGCATTGCTGTGCACCCGTTCCGGGTGACGATATCGTGGGCTTCATCACAAGAGGCTACGGCGTTTCGGTGCACAAGAGCGACTGCAAAAACGTGCTCAAATCGCAGAATTCTCCCGAACAGCAGGCGAGAGTTGTGCAGGCACATTGGGCAAACACCGCTGCCGAAAGCTTCAAATCCACCCTCGAGATAGTCTCGCACGACAGACAGGGTATACTTGCGGATATAAGCATCACCATCGCAAATATGCGCGTGCCGATACATTCGCTTAACGCGCACGAAGCGACGAAAGACAAAGAAGCGGTCATACAGACGACTATAGGTATTAACGACCTCAATCAGCTAAACCTTGTCATAAACTCTCTCTCCAAAATTGACGGAGTTATCTCGGTAAAACGAACAGGAAGCAGATAGAATGAAGATAAAAGCACTTCAGGTGGGCGAGCTTGGCACAAACTGTTATCTCGTCAGCGATGATTATGGCAATACCGCAATCATCGACCCGGGCGACGACTTTGAAATGATAGCAGACGCGCTTGCAGGACTCACACCCAAAGCAATACTTTTGACCCACGGACACTTCGACCACACGGGCGCCGTTAACGCACTCAAAAGGGCATACGGCTGTGAGGTCACCGTTTCGGTACACGACGAGGAAATGCTTTCCGACAACGTCAAAAACGTCGCATATCTCGTGGGAGCAACGCCCGAACCGATTACAGCCGAAAATTTGATTGACGACGGCGATAGGGTAAAGGTGGGCGACCTTGAGTTTGAGGTCATTGCAACTCCGGGACACACGAAGGGATGCGTGACCTATAAAATAGAGGACAAGCTTTTCACAGGCGACACCCTTTTCAGAGGAACTGTCGGCAGATGCGACCTCTACGGCGCAAACCCCGTAAAGCTCATCCGTTCTCTGCAAAGACTTGCAGAGCTCGAGGGCGATTATGAGATTTTTGCAGGTCACGACAGAAAAACCACCCTCGAATATGAAAGACAGACAAATCACTATCTAAGGACGAAGAAATGAAGCTTATAATTGACAATCATAGCTTTCAGTACGAAACCGAAAATCTCTGCAAAATATTCTTTCCGTCTGTGAAGATTGAAACCTCCTTCAACGCCCCTTTTGAAGACGGAATCTATACCGGCATCGCAGAAACCGAAAACGGCTTTGAGATAACCGTCGCATACGATATCGACGGCACTTCAAGGCAAAGAAAAGCTTTCGCGCCAAAAACGGTACATCCAAAGGAGCTCGAAAGAGTTTTGGCGGTCACGCTTTATGGGATGCTCGAGGAGATAACGGGCTTTCGTTCAAAATGGGGAATACTCACGGGAATCCGCCCTGTGAAGCTCGTCCGCGAGTGGCACGAGCAGGGAATGAGCGATGAAGAGATAAGGAAAACCTTGACGGAGAAGTACCTCGTCAGTGAACAGAAAACCGACCTTCTGCTCAGAACCGAGAAAAACGAGCAGGCAATTTTGGAGCTGTCAAAAACCGACTCCTACAGCCTCTACGTTTCGATACCCTTCTGCCCGACAAGATGCAGCTATTGCTCGTTTGTGTCCCACGCAATAAACAAAGCCAAAAAGCTCATCCCCGAGTATCTCGGACTTCTGTGTAAGGAGCTTGAATATACCGCGAAGATAGCAAAGGATATCGGACTCAGACTCGAAACGGTGTATATAGGCGGCGGCACCCCCACAACCCTGAGCGCCGAGGAACTCAAAACCCTCATCGACTGTATAGAGAAGAATTATGATACAAAAAATATCCGCGAGTTTACAATAGAGGCGGGCAGGCCCGACACGATAGACGCCGACAAGCTCCGAGTTATAAAGAACTCCACGGTGACCCGAATCAGCATCAATCCCCAAACGTTAAACGACGACGTTCTCTGCGAGATTGGCAGAAAGCACACCGCAAAAGAGTGCCTTGACAGCTTTGACCTGGCAAGGAAAGAGGGTATCGATAACATAAATATGGATCTCATTGCAGGTCTTCCCACCGATACTCTGGAAAGCTTTAAAAACACACTCGAGAAGATTCTCTCCCTTTCGCCCGAGAATATAACCCTTCACACCCTTTCGGTGAAGAGGGCGGCAGACCTTCGCGACGAGGGCGCAAAAATTCACGCGGCAAGCGAGGGCGTAGCTTCCAGAATGGTGGACTTCGCCTATGACAGATTCATCGAGAACGGCTATGAGCCCTACTATCTCTACAGACAGAAAAATATGCTCGAAAGCCTTGAAAACGTCGGCTATGCAAAGCACGGCTACGAGGGGCTTTATAACGTATATATAATGGATGAAACTCACACAATACTTGCTGTGGGAGCGGGTGCCGTTACAAAGCTCAAAAATCACGAAACGGATAAGCTCGAGAGGATATTTAACTTTAAATTCCCATATGAATATATAAGCAGATACGACGAAATAATTCAAAGAAAAGAGCTTGTGTATGATTTTTATCGCAAAGGATAACCCTCACACTCGGTACAGCGTACAGCTTTCCGATATAAACGAACTGATAAAAAAAGACCCTGCCGCGCTGATAAAGCACACCGGAGAATACTACGATAATCAGGTGAAAAAAGCGGCAGAAGAGATAAAAAACGAAGGACGGCATATAGTGCTTTTGTCAGGCCCGTCGGGGTCGGGAAAAACCACTACCGCGAATAAGCTGAAAAACGCGCTTTCTCTCTTTGGAAAGACTGCTCACGTCGTGAGCCTCGATGATTTTTTCCTCGGTAAAGGCAGATATCCAAAGCTCCCCGACGGAAGAGATAACTTTGAAAGCGTATATGCGCTTGATCTACAGCTCATAAGAAAAACCATCTCGGATATGCTCGATACAGGCTTTGCCGAAATGCCAAGGTTTGATTTTGGGATTTCTGAGCGCATTGACAACGCCTATCAGCTCTCGGTGGGAGAAAACGATATCGTAATTTTCGAGGGTATCCACGCGCTGAACCCCATACTGCTTCCCGAAAATCACGGCAGGGACGCCCACAGAATGTACGTTTCCCCAAAGTGTCGGGTTTTTGACGGTGACGAGGAGCTTTTCTGCGGAAAGGAGCTTCGTCTTGTGCGAAGGATGATTCGCGATTATAAGTTCAGAAACTATCTGCATCAGCAGACGGTGGCAATCTGGGATAACGTTTTAAACGGCGAGCGCGAGAATATAACCCCGTTTGCAAGCACCGCCGACAGCGTAGTAGATACCACCCACTTTTATGAATACGGACTTTACAGCGCACAGCTTGAAAATCTTGAGTACCGCAAGGAATTTGAGAAAGAACAAAGGGTTGTGCAGGAGATAAAGAAAAAGCTTGACAGATTTCTTCCCGTGGACAAAAAGCTCGTGCCCGATAAGGCAATGATACGGGAATTTATCGGAAAGGACGATAAAGATGTTTGATTTTGATTCCCTGATTTCAAAGATGAAAAACGCCGCTTCGGCTGCAGGTCAAAAGACCGGAGAGCTGTACGAGTTTTCAAAGCTCAAGATGAAGGTGGTAAGCCTCAAAAACCAGCTCGGCAAGGAGTATAAAAAGCTTGGAAAGGCAGTATATCTTCAGGCGACGAGCGACGACAAATACGAGATTTACATCCAAGGAAGAATCGACGTCATTTCTGCCATTGTTGATGAAATCAACCATATAAGCGACCTTCTTGGCAAAACACAAAAGGAAACTGAAAGATCCGACGATGCGGACGAGGAAATTCGCAGGATAAGAGCAGAGATTGCGCAGATAAAGGGCGAAATCGAAAACATAAACGAATAAAACGAAAGCGGTGCAACATTTGGAAAAAAAGACAAAACAAAGCTTTCTGCACGGCGCTGTGATACTGACAATTGCGACGGTAATCGTAAAATTGGTCGGCGCGCTTTTCAAGATACCTCTCGGTAACATAATGGGCAACACGGGAATGGGATATTTCAACACGTCCTATAACCTTTTCAACGTGGTATATTCCCTCGCGATAGCAGGACTTCCCGTCGCGGTTGCAAAGCTCGTTGCAGAAAACGAGGCACTCGGCAGACATAAAAACACCAGAAAGATACTCAGCATATCAAGGGTGCTGTTCATAGCCACAGGACTCACAGGCACCTGCATTATGCTTTTCGGCGCAAGACTATATTCGAATGCGGTAAATAACCCCAACGCCTTCGGCGCGGTAATCGCACTTGCTCCCACAATCTTTTTTGCCTGTGTTATGAGCATCTACCGCGGCTACTACGAGGGACTCAAAAATATGTACCCCACCGCCATTTCACAGATAGTCGAAGCGGTCATAAAGACCGTTGCAGGACTTGGATTCACGGTGCTTGCAATGACCCTTGCAGAGAACAGCTATAGCTCAACAGGCAGTGTGTTCGGCATCGCGGTCGGTGGCGAGGAAGAGGCGCAGATTTTGATTCTCGCCTTTGCGGCGGCAGGCGCAGTGCTCGGAGTCAGCGTCAGTACAATAGGCGGAGCCGTATACCTTCTCATAAGACATCGCACGAAGGGTGACGGCATAACTGCGCAGGAGCTTGAAGAATCGCCTGCTCCCGAGGAAACCAAAAGGATTCTCAAATCCCTCATAAAGATTGCAATTCCCGTCTGCCTCGGCGCAGTTGCGGTCAGCCTCACCTCACTTATTGACGGATTTTCCGTTATGAACAGACTCGAGGTGGCGCTCGAAGCCGATATGTCCTCGATAGTGGCGCAGTACGGCGACGTGCTTCCCACGGCGAAGGAAGATATACCAAACTTTCTGTACGGAGCATACGGACTTGCACAGACGCTCTTCAACCTCGTTCCTGCGATAACCACGACCTTTGGAATCAGCGCACTCCCTGCAATATCTTCGGCCTGGGCACTGAAGGACGAAAGAGAGCTCACCAAAAACGTGTCCGCCGCGCTCAAAATCACCTGCCTTGTCGCTATCCCTGCAGGTATAGGAATGAGCGTGCTTTCCGAGCCTATAATAAGGCTGATATACTTCAATAAAGCCGACGAGGCGATAATTGCCGTCCCCGTTTTGCAGATTCTGGGACTCGCGGTGATGTTCGTGTCTTTTATGACACCGATAAACAGTATGCTTCAGGGAATAGGCAGAGCCGACCTCCCCGTAAAGCTTATGCTCGTGGGCGGAGCGCTCAAGCTTGTTGTAAACTATATCTTTGTCGCAATGCCGCAGTTCAATATAAAGGCGGCATCCTGGGGTACCCTCGCTTGCTACGTTTTCATAGCTTTTGCAAGCGTGATAGTGCTTGTAAAGCAGACCAAAATAAAGCTTGATTTTAAAACGGTATTTTTGAAACCGCTCATATCGGGAATTATCTGCGGAATAACCGCTGTAGGAACGTATTTCCTGCTTTCAAAATCCTTCTCAAACGGCGTTTCTACCCTTGCTTCTATCGGGGTTGCGGCAGTATTTTATGTGATTTCTCTGATTTTTTTAAAAACTTTAGCAAAAGATGACATTTTAATGCTTCCAAAAGGAGAAAAATTGGTAAAAATACTTGCCAAACGTAATCTTTTGAGTTAAAATAGAAGTAATGAGTTTTTAGGAGAAAAGCCGTGGAATTTCAGTTTAAGGAGCGCTATGACGTTTACGACCTCGTGGCAATAATGAAGGTGCTCAGAGGCGAAAACGGATGTGCGTGGGACAGAGCACAGGACCATCATTCAATAAGAAATAATTTTCTTGAAGAGGTCTATGAAGCGGTGGAAGCTATTGACAACGAGGACAGCGAGCTTCTTCGCGAAGAGCTTGGCGACGTTCTTCTGCAGGTTGTTTTCCACAGCGGTATGGAAGAGGACGAAAATCGCTTTGATTTTGACGACGTTGCAAACGACATCTGTCAAAAGCTGGTTGTTCGTCATCCGCACGTTTTCGGTGACGTGAAAGCTGAAAACGCCGACGATGCTCTCAAAAGCTGGGATGCCGCAAAGGCACAGACGAAGGGACAGAATAAAGCGTCGGAAAAGCTTATTTCCGTTGCAAAAACTCTCCCTGCTCTCATGCGAAGCCAGAAGATACAAGGCCGTGCCGCAAAAGCAGGTATGGACTTTGAAAGCCTTTCTGCAACCCTTGAAAATCTCAAGGCAGAGATTGCCGAGCTTGAAGCCGCAATTCAAAACGGCGACAGGGAAGAGATGGAGGGCGAGATGGGCGACGTGCTCTTTTCGGCAGTAAACGTTTCGAGATTTTTGAAGATAGAGAGCGAAGAAGCGCTTTCAAAATCCTGCGACAAGTTTGTTGACCGTTTTGTAAAGCTGGAAAATAAGCTTGAAAAACCTATCAGCGAATATTCAAGCAAGGAGCTTGACGACGTGTGGCAGGAGATTAAAAGGTAAACTGCGGTGGAAACCGTAATAATAAAAATTTTGGAGGAAGTTCAAGATGACAAAGACAGATCTTATCAATGCAGTAGCAGCAAAAGCAGGACTTACAAAAAAGGATAGCGAGAAGGCAGTAGCAGCTTTTGTAGAAGCAGTTACAGAGTCTCTTGCAAAAGGCGAGAAGGTTGCTCTCCTCGGCTTCGGTACATTTGACGTTAAGACCCGTGCAGCAAGAAAGGGCATCAACCCCAGAACAAAGAAAGAAATCACAATCGCAGCTGCAAAGGTTCCCGCTTTCAAAGCAGGCGCTGCTCTTAAGGACGCTGTAAAATAATCAAACAATGTCTTTAGATTAAGGCTACCGTCAAGGTAGCCTTAATTTTTTTCTCACTTTTGGTATCATTTTCCAAAACGGTCAATAATATTAGTATAAAGAGGTGAGGAAAATGAAAATCAAAAGTAGAAAAAACATTGCGAAGCTAAAAACTATAGGGCTCGTATCGGTGCTTGTGTTGGCAGTTGTCACCGTAATAAAGATAGACGCCTCGATGCAGGTCTATGCCGCAAACACCGCGCCCAAAAACATAGCGCAAAAAATCGAAACCATTCCCGAGGACCCGATAAACCCCATTCCTGCAGGGGTGGTCACGTCAAGCTTTGGCGAAAGACAAAACCCCATAACCTCAAACGACGAAATTCACAAAGGGGTTGACGTAGCGGCACCTGAGGGCACACCGATACGCCTTGTTTTCAGCGGTGTCATCGCCGAGGTGGGAGAAAGCGATATATATGGAAAGTATATCCTCGTCGATCACGGTAACGAGCTGTATACCCGTTACTGCCATTGCAGCAGAGCGCTTGTCGAAGTAGGCTACAATCTAAAACAAGGGGAGATAATAGCCCTTGTGGGAAATACGGGTTGGTCAACGGGACCGCACCTTCACCTCGAGATAATCTCAAACGGAAAATACTGTGACCCCGAGTGGCTTATACAATGGTAGAGTTTTCTGTACGAAACGTTAATATAAGGATAAGCTTCCTGTTTGTAGCAGCCTTAACGCTTTTGTCCCTGCAGGACAAAAGCGGTTTCGTTTTTCTGTCGGTTGTATTTTCTTTTCTGCACGAAATGGGACATATAACGGCGATGGCACTATGTAAGGAAAAAATAGACGAGCTCTCGTTCTATCCGTTTGGGATTTCCATGAAGCTGTCAAGCTCCTGCGCCCTTTCAACAGCCGAGGAGCTTTTCGTTCTGTCCTCGGGGTGCCTGGTAAATCTGATCTTTGCCATAGCTTTCAAAAATCCCACGGTCACCTACATAAATATTGGTATATTTCTTTTCAATGCCCTTCCTATAGCAAACCTTGACGGCGGAAGGATAACGCGCCTTTTTGCTACGAGATTTTTTGGCGAAAGGAAAGGAAACAGGCTGTCAGACGTTTTGTCGGTTGTGTTTTTGGCACCTCTCTCTGCATTTGCTTTTTATACGGCGATGGACTCAGGACAGTTTTCGCTTTTCATCTGTTGCGTATACCTTGCGGCAATAACGATTTTTAAACGGGATAAACTTGCCTGAATAGTTGCAAAAATTTTGTCGGTGTGTTATACTAATTTAGTTACCAATGTTTTTTGGAGGGACAGTTATGACAAAAGAACTGGACAAGCTTTACGATCCTCAGAAGGTTGAGGATAGGATATACGATTTTTGGGTGGACAAAAGATACTTCCACGCAGAAGTTGATGAAACAAAGAAGCCCTATACGATAGTGATTCCGCCCCCGAACATAACGGGACAGCTTCATATGGGTCACGCCCTTGACAACACCTTGCAGGATATTCTCATAAGATACAAGAGAATGCAGGGCTTTTCTACCCTCTGGCTCCCCGGCACAGACCACGCGTCTATCGCCACCGAGGCAAAGATTGTTGAGGCAATGCGCAAGGAAGGTATCTCCAAAGAGGAAATCGGAAGAGAAGCGTTCCTTGAAAGAGCGTGGGACTGGAAGGCAAAGTACGGCGGAAGAATCATCGAACAGCTCAAGAAGATGGGCTCCTCATGCGATTGGGAGAGAGAACGCTTCACACTTGACGAAGGCTGCTCCAAGGCGGTTAACGAGGTTTTTGTCAACCTTTATAATAAAGGTCTCATCTATCGCGGCGAGCGTATAATCAACTGGTGCCCCGTCTGTAAGACCTCAATTTCGGACGCTGAGGTTGAGTATTCCGAACAGGACGGCTTCTTCTGGCATATAAAATATCCTCTGTCTGACGGCAGCGGATACCTCGAGCTTGCAACCACAAGACCCGAAACAATGCTCGGTGATACCGCGGTTGCAGTAAACCCCAATGACGAAAGATATAAGCACCTTGTAGGTAAAACACTCACACTTCCTATAGTAAACAAAGAAATTCCGATAGTTGCAGACGACTACGTTGAGATGGACTTCGGTACAGGCGTTGTTAAGATTACCCCTGCACACGACCCCAACGACTTCGAGGTCGGACTCAGACACAATCTTCCTATCATCAACGTTATGAACGAAGATGCAACGATGAATGAGCTTGCAGGCGAGTATAAGGGTCTCGACCGCTACGAAGCGAGAAAGCTCATCGTCAAGAAGCTTGAAGAACTCGGACTTCTCGTTAAGACCGAGCCTCACGCTCATAACGTCGGAGAGTGCTACCGTTGCTCCACAACCGTTGAACCGAGAGTTTCTAAACAATGGTTCGTCAAGATGGAGCCTCTTGCTAAGCCTGCTATCGAGGCAGTGCAAAGCGGAAAGACAAAGTTCATTCCCGAGCGCTTTGATAAGATATATTTTCATTGGATGGAGAACATCCGTGACTGGTGCATCTCCCGTCAGCTTTGGTGGGGACACAGAATTCCTGCATACTACTGTGACCAGTGCGGTGAAACCGTAGTTTCCAAGGAAGCCCCCACAGTATGTCCCAAGTGCGGATGCACACATCTCACACAGGACGAGGACACACTTGACACCTGGTTCTCTTCTGCACTCTGGCCCTTCTCCACTTTAGGTTGGCCCGAGAAAACAGAGGAGCTCAAGTACTTCTATCCCACAAACACCCTCGTTACAGGTTACGATATAATCTTCTTCTGGGTAGCTCGAATGATGTTCTCCGGAATCGAGCATATGGGCGACGTTCCGTTTGACACCGTTCTCATCCACGGACTTGTCCGCGACGAGCAGGGAAGAAAGATGAGTAAATCTCTCGGCAACGGTATCGACCCGCTTGAGATGATTGACGTCTACGGTGCAGATGCACTCCGCCTCACCCTTGCGACAGGAAACTCCCCCGGAAACGATATGCGCTTCTCCGAAAAGAAGATTACCGCAAGCAGAAACTTTGCTAATAAGCTTTGGAATGCAAGCAGATTTATCCTTATGAATCTCTCGGATTCTGTAACTGCAGAGCTTCCCGCTACCCTCACAACAGAGGATAAGTGGTTTATCAGCAAGTACAACTCTCTCGTAAAAGAGGTCACCGAGAATATCGACCGTTACGAGCTCGGTATCGCAGTACAGAAGCTCTATGACTTCATCTGGGATATTATGTGCGACTGGTTTATCGAGATTACCAAGCCTCGTATGCAGGAGGGCGGCGAAACAGCCGAGAATGCACAGAGAGTTCTCGTCTACGTAATGAGCGGAACCCTCAAGCTTCTCCATCCGTTTATGCCCTTCATCACAGAGGAAATCTGGCAGGCTCTTCCCCACGAGGGCGAAAGCATCATGGTTTCCCAGTGGCCCCAGTATGATGAAAAGCTCAACTTCAAGAAGGAAGAAGCAGAGTTTGAAATTCTTATGGATGCCATCAAGGCTATCCGTAACACCCGTTCGCAGATGAACGTACCGCCTTCAAAGAAAGCAGATCTCTTTATAGAAACTGCGCACAAAGAAATCTTTGAAAACGGCAAAAAGTTCCTCGAAAGACTTGCTTCTGCCGCAGAGGTTCATATCGGCGACCGCTTTGATATGGACGGCGCGGTTCAGGTTATCGCAAACGGATCCAAAACACTCATTCCGATGGACGAGCTTGTTGACAAGGAAAAGGAACGCGCAAGACTTGAAAAGGAAAAGGCTGCCTGCGAAAAGGATTTTGCAATGATTTCAGGTAAGCTCAGCAATCAAGGCTTCCTTGCAAAAGCGCCTCAGGCGGTAGTTGACGGCGAAAAGGCAAAACTCGAAAAGATAAAAGAAAAGATGAAGCTTATCGAGGAAGGCCTTAAAAATCTTTAATGCTTAAGGACCGAAGCTCGCTTTGGTCCTTTTCTGTAACGGAGGGGGAAATATGAAAAACAAATTCTTGTCAACATTTGCGCTTCTGATGACTGTAGTAATTCTGTTGCTATCTTGTGGATGTAGCGGCGAAAAAGGCTCGGGCTACACTCTTAACGGTGTGCCGCTTGAAAAATACAGTATAGTTTATGGCGAAACTGATTACGGCTACGGAATTGAGTTTGCAAGGATTCTCCGTTCCAATATTGAGGAAAAAACCGGCATAACGCTAAAACTTTCAAAGGACACAAATGAAGCCGAGAAGTATGAAATACTTTTCGGTGACACCAACCGCAAAACAAAATTCGACTCAGACGACCTGGGTGCACTCGACTATGCTTTTGCCACCGAGGGCAAAAAGGTTGTCCTAAACGCAGGAGAAGAGTACATACTTGAGGTTGTTGCAGACGAATTTGCAAAGCTCTATGAAGACAGCCAAAAGCTCTCGATTTCCAAAACCCCAACAGTAAAGACTTTTGAGTTTGAAAAACCCAAGAGCGTCATCCTTCTGATTGGCGACGGAATGGGAGAAAACCACATAAGGTACGCGCTTGACAACGGACTTGACACCTTCATCGGCAACGTAATGACGAACAGGGGCTATTGCACAACCTCTTCGGTGTCGGGTGTTACCGATAGCGCTGCCGCTGCTACAGCCTTGTCGACGGGATATAAAACCACCAACGGCAAGGTGGGAAAAGATGTGAACGGAAAGAACGTCAAGGTGATGGGTGAGCTTGCTCTCGAAAAAGGCAAGCACCTGATGGTTATATCCAACTATCCTATAACCGACGCCACCCCTGCGGGCTTCACGTCCCACGCTTATAACAGATCGGAAGACGGTACTATCAGAATCTACCAGTCTAAGCTAATGAAGGACGAAAAGGTTATTGCACTCGAATCCATAACCTCCAATACTTTGGCAGGATTTGTCGAAGCACTTGCTGAATACGATAAGCTCGAAACAAAAAACGGCTTCTTCTTTATGAACGAGGAATGTTGCTGTGACGCTTCGGGACATAACAATGAATTTTTTCTCGCGGTAGAAGCCGTAACTCGTATCGACCAGCTTGCTCGTTCTGCAATATCCTATATCTTGAAGCATCCCGACACAGTACTTATAATGACAGCGGACCACGAGACGGGCGGAATTACCTATGACGCGGAAAAAGACACTTGGAGCTTCACCACTACCAATCACACGGGCGTAGATGTTCCTGTGTTCGCGATGGGATATGGTACGGAGGTCTTCAACAAAACGACGGTGGATAACACCGATATATCGAGGTTTATCGCAAATATTATGGGAGAGATAAACTGGGGCGACCCCGAAATCACTCCGAAAATCACATTGCCTGACCTCAACTAATCTCTTATCTACCCGTCGTAGCAAAAAACGAACAGCACCACTAAATACAGGAGCATTCGTCATTTTGCACAAAAATTCCCTCGAAAATTCGTAAAAATTTCTACACCCCCAAAGTAAAAAATGCTTGCTTTGGGGGTGTAATTGTGATAATATAGACAAGGTGACTGCACTGATATGCGTTGAAGCGGGAGGTTGCTACCCTGTGAGGTAGGTAATTTCCGCCGAGTATGTCCGATTTAAAACCGGGCGACATGAATTGAATCGAGTTTCCGTTTTACCGTAGGGGATTTCTGCGGTCTTGCGCGTGAAACGCCGTTTGTTCATCCGGATTTGATCATCGATCGAACCGGATTTTTTAAACGGAAAGTCACGGAACACACGGAACAGTGTTCAAATCATATCGTTGCTCCCGAGTGAAAAAGTTGCACAAATAAAAAAGGAGGCGATTATAGTGGCAGTCAAAGAAAAAATCAGAATCAGACTCAAGGGATACGATCATCAGTTGGTTGATGCTGCAGCCGAGAAGATTGTAGACACCGCGAAGAGAATGGGTGCTTCTTATTCCGGACCGATTCCGCTCCCCACAGAGAAGGAAATCGTTACCATTCTCCGCGCTGTTCATAAGTATAAGGACAGCCGTGAGCAGTTTGAAATGAGAACACACAAAAGACTCATCGACATCATGAGACCTTCACAGAAAGTTGTCGAGGCTCTGATGGGTCTGGAACTCCCTGCCGGAGTGGAAATCGAAGTAAAACTTTAATGCTTTGATGCTCCCCAGCAGGTCACGTTGGCGAAAAGCCAACCAATAACCTAAGGAGGTAGGAAAAATGCAGAAAGCGATCATTGGAAAAAAGATCGGAATGACACAGCTTTTTGACGAAAAGGGAAAGGTAATTCCCGTAACCGTAATTGAAGCTGGTCCCTGTGTCGTAGTTACCAAGAAGACAATCGAAAACGACGGCTATGAAGCTGTGCAGATCGGTTATGGTGACATCGCAGACAAAAAGGTGACTAAGCCCATGAAGGGTCACTTCGCAAAGGCTGATGTTGCAGCAAAGAAATTCTTGAAAGAATTCAGACTCGAAGACACATCCGTACTCAACATCGGTGACATCGTAAAAGCAGACACATTTGCTAACGGTGACAAGGTTGACGTACAGGGTATCAGCAAAGGTAAAGGCTATGCCGGCACCATCAAACGCTGGAACGGACATTCACTTAAGGATACACACGGTACCGGCCCTGTTCACAGACATGCAGGTTCCATGGGTGCAAACAGTGACCCGTCCAGAGTAATGAAGGGCAAGAAACTCCCTGGCCATATGGGTACAGAGAAGGTTACTGTCCAGAACCTTGAAGTTGTCAAGGTAGATGTTGAAAATAATCTGATTGCGCTTAAAGGTGCTATTCCCGGTCCTAAGGGCGGAATAGTCTACGTAACAGATAGCGTTAAGGCGTAAGGGAAGGAGGAAGCACAAATGCCAATGGTTAAAGTATTTGACATGGCAGGCAAGAATGTTGGTGAAATCAACCTTTCTGATGCCATCTTCGGTATAGAGCCGAATAAGTATGCTATGCACGCAGCGCTCGTAAACTTCTTGGCAAATCAGCGTCAGGGCACACAGTCCACACTGACAAGAACAGAAGTAAGAGGCGGCGGCAGAAAGCCGTGGAAGCAAAAGGGGACAGGTCATGCAAGACAGGGTTCCATTCGTGCTCCCCAATGGAGACATGGCGGTATCGCCCTGGGCCCCAAACCCCGCGATTACAGCTACTCCCTCAACAAGAAAGTTAAGCGTCTTGCTCTCAAGTCTGCGCTTTCCAGCAAGGTTCTTGAGAACGGCGTAATCGTTCTTGATGAGCTCAAGGTCGAAACAATAAAGACCAAAACAATCGTCAACATGCTCACAGCACTTGAGGCTCCCAAGAAGGTCCTCATCATCACTGCTGAGGTTGACACAAATGTTGTAAAGAGTGCTAATAACATCCCCGGTGTTAAAACTGCTCCGGCAAACACTCTCAACATTTTCGACGTTCTCAACTCCGATAAGATTATCGTAGTAAAGGACGCTGTTGCAAAGCTTGAGGAGGTGTATGCATAATGAAACTGGCACAGGATATCGTTTTGAAGCCGGTTATCACCGAAGCGAGCATGGAAAACATGCAACTGAAGAAGTACACATTCAAGGTTGCTAAGAGTGCAAACAAGATTGAGATTGCAAAGGCAGTTGAAGAACTGTTCGGCGTAAAGGTTGAGTCTGTCAACACAATGAACGTTGGCGGAAGAAGAAAGACCATGGGCCGCAGCGCAGGCTATACACCTGACTGGAAGAAAGCAATCGTAACACTTACTGCAGATTCCAAGGGCATCGAGTTCTTTGAGAGCATGCAATAAGGCACCGTTTTCCATATTTATGGGAAACTCATAAACCCGATAAATATATGAGGAGAGTGAAACTCAATGGCTGTTAAATCATACAAGCCTACAACACCTTCTCGTCGTCAGATGACTGTTACAGATTACAGCGTTCTTTCTAAGGTTGAGCCTGAGAAGAGCCTGCTTGCTCCTGTTAAATCCAAATCCGGAAGAAACAGCTACGGCAGAATCACAGTTCGTCACAGAGGCGGCGCTAACAGAAGGAAATATCGTATTATAGACTTCAAGAGAGATAAGTTCGACATTCCCGCACAGGTAATGACACTCGAATACGACCCCAACCGTTCCGCACACATCGCACTTCTTCAGTACGAAGACGGCGAGAAGCGTTACATCATCGCTCCTAACGGACTCAAGGTTGGCGATACAGTAGTATCCAGCACAACAGCTGATATTAAGCCCGGAAACGCGCTTCCCCTCGCTAACATCCCCGTTGGTACATTTATCCACAACATCGAGCTTTATCCCGGTAAGGGTGCACAGCTTGCAAGAGCAGCTGGTATCATGGCTCAGTTGATGGCTAAAGAAGGCGTATACGCACTTATCAGACTTCCTTCCGGTGAGCTCAGAAACGTTCCCCAGGAATGTATGGCAACCATCGGACAGGTAGGAAACCTCGAGCACGAGAACATCAACATCGGTAAAGCTGGTAGAAAGCGTCACATGGGTTGGAGACCTACAGTACGCGGTTCTGTAATGAACCCCTGCGATCACCCCCACGGTGGTGGTGAAGGTAAATCTCCTATCGGACGTCCCGGACCGGTTACACCTTGGGGCAAGCCTGCTCTCGGTTACAAGACCAGATCCAAGCACAATCGCTCCGATAAGTTCATCGTAAAACGTCGTAACGATAAGTAAGACGGGCTGAAAGGAGGCAAATGAATAATGGGTAGAAGTATTAAAAAAGGACCCTACGTGCTGGAATCCCTGTACAAGAAGGTTCTTGAAATGAACAAAAACGGCGAAAAGAAAGTCGTAAAAACTTGGAGCCGTTCTTCAACAATATTCCCAGATTTCGTTGGACATACATTTGCTGTTCATGACGGCAGAAAACATGTACCGGTATATGTAACAGAGGACATGGTAGGACACAAGCTCGGAGAGTTTGCACCCACCAGAACCTACAAGGGACACGCCGGTGCAAAAACAACGAAGGGTAAGTAAGAGGCCGAAAGGAGGAAAACTGATGGAAGCAAGGGCATATCTTAAATACGCCCGTATTGCACCCCGCAAAGTACAGATTGTTCTCGACCTTATAAGAAACAAGCCTGTAAACCTTGCGATGGCAATACTCAAGCACACCCCCAAAGCAGCATGTGAGCCGCTTGAAAAGCTCCTGAAGTCGGCTATCGCTAACGCGGAGAACAATCACAACATGGACAAGAACAACCTCTATGTTGCTGAGTGCTTCGTAAGTGCAGGACCTACACTCAAGAGGATTAGACCCAGAGCACAGGGCCGCGCATTCCACGTTATGAAAAGAACTTCACACATCACTTTGGTTCTCAAAGAGAAAGAATAAGCTGGAAGAGGAGGTAAACTATGGGACAGAAAGTAAATCCACACGGCCTGAGAGTGGGCGTCATCAAAAATTGGGACTCCCGCTGGTTTGCTAAGGACAACGCTTTCGGCGATATCCTTGTTGAGGACTATAAACTTCGTAAAGCTCTCAAAGAGAAGCTCTACGCTTCCGGAGTTGCGAAGATAGAAATCGAGCGCGATAACACAGGCAGAGTTAAGATTAACATTCACACCGCAAAACCCGGTATGGTTATCGGTAAGGGCGGTACAGAGATTGATAAGCTCAAGGAAGAGTGCAAGGCACTTCTCGGAAGAGAGAACGTATCAATCAATATCACAGAGGTAAAGAGCCCTGATAAGAACGCACAGCTCATCGCAGAGAACATCGCTGCACAGCTTGAAAGACGTGTATCTTTCCGCCGTGCAATGAAGATGGCAATCGGCAGAACAATGAAGCTTGGCGCAAAGGGTATCAAGATCAGCGTTTCCGGCCGTCTCGGCGGTGCAGAAATCGCAAGAACAGAAAGATACCACGAGGGTACAATTCCGCTGCAGACAATCAGAGCTGATATCGACTACGGTTTTGCTGAGGCAAACACCACATACGGAAAGATCGGCGTAAAGGTTTGGCTGTATGCAGGAGAAGTCCTTAAGGGTGCAAAAAAGCATCGTAAGGAAGGAGGAAACAAGTAATGCTGCTGCCAAAGAGAGTAAAATATCGCCGCCAGCAGAGAGGCCGCCTCACAGGTAAGGCTATGCGCGGTAATAAGGTTACAAACGGAGATTTCGGTCTCCAGGCACTTGAGCCTTCTTGGATCACCTCCAATCAGATCGAGGCTGCCCGTATTGCTATGACACGTTACATCAAGCGTGGCGGACAGGTTTGGATCAAGATATTCCCCGACAAGCCTATCACAGCGAAGCCTGCTGAAACTCGAATGGGTTCCGGTAAAGGTAGCCCTGAGTATTGGGTAGCTGTAGTTAAGCCGGGCAGAGTAATGTTTGAGATTGGCGGAGTTAGCGAAGAACTCGCAAGAGAAGCTTTCAGACTCGCAATGCACAAACTGCCCGTAAAGTGCAAATTCGTTAAAAAGGAAGAAAAGGGTGGTGAGCAATAATGAAGGCTGTTGAGATTCGTGAGATGTCTACAAGCGAGCTTAACGAAAAGCTGACTGAGCTCAAAGCTGAGCTTTTCAACCTTCGTTTCCAGCACGCTATCAATCAGCTCGACAATCCCACAAGACTTAACGTAGTTAAGAAGGATATTGCTCGCATCAAGACAATCATCCGTGAGAACGAGTTGAAAGAGACCGCGAAATAAGGGAAGGAGGAGTAAACTGTGAGCGAAAGAAATCTCAGAAAAACCAGAGTAGGTACAGTAGTTAGCAACAAGATGGATAAGACAATCGTTGTAGCCATCAAGGATAACGTAAAGGACCCTCTGTACAAGAAGATAATCAAACGCACAATCAGACTTAAGGCACACGACGAGCAGAACGTATGTTCTATCGGCGACCGTGTTGAAATCATGGAAACTCGTCCTCTCTCTAAAGACAAAAGATGGAGACTGGTCGAAATCATTGAGAAAGCAAAATAATTATAGTGTAACCGAAAGGAGGAACGCATTGTGATACAGATGCAGACCTACCTCAAGGTGGCTGACAATACAGGTGCAAAGGAACTTATGTGCATCAGAGTATTGGGCGGCTCCCGCAGGAGGTACGCTAATATTGGCGATGTCGTAGTAGCTTCCGTAAAGAAAGCTGCTCCCGGCGGCGTAGTAAAGAAGGGCGACGTTGTAAAGGCTGTAATAGTCCGTTCAGCAAAAGGCCTTCGCCGTGAGGACGGAACATATATCCGTTTTGACGAGAACGCTGCAGTAATAATCAAAGAAGATAAAAACCCCAGAGGAACACGTATCTTTGGCCCAGTGGCAAGAGAGCTTCGTGACAAGGAATATCTCAAGATATTAAGCCTCGCCCCCGAGGTGCTCTGATAATAGGAGGTGCTCAAAGTGAACAAGATTCACGTGAAGACGGGCGATACCGTCGTCATTTTATCCGGTAAGGATAAAGGCAAAAAGGGCAAGGTTCTTGAAGTAAGTCCAACTGAGAAAAAAGTAATCGTCGAAGGCTGCAACATGGTAACAAAACATGTTAAACCTCGCAGAATGGGCGAATCAGGTGGAATAGTCAAGGCTGAGGCACCTTTGTATGCCTGCAAAGTAATGCTCGTATGCCCCAAGTGCGGCAAGCCCACAAGACTTGCACATAAGATAGCGGCAGACGGCACAAAAAAACGCGTTTGCAAAAACGATAAATGCGGCGAAACATTTTAAGGAGGAGGAAACAACATGGCAAGAATGAAAGACTTCTATGTGAGCGAAGTCGCACCGGCACTGATGAAAAAGTTCGGCTATAAAAGCGTCATGCAGATTCCGAAACTTGATAAAATCGTCGTTAATGTTGGTTGCGGAGAAGCCCGCGACAATGCTAAGGTAATCGATGCTATCATCGGCGACCTCGGTAAAATAACAGGCCAGCGTGCAGTAGTATGCCGCGCAAGAAAGTCTGTTGCAAACTTTAAGCTCCGTGAGGGAATGCCCATCGGTGCTAAGGTAACACTCAGAGGCGAGAGAATGTATGAGTTCTTGGATAGACTCTTCAACGTAGCTCTTCCCCGAGTAAGAGACTTCAGAGGAATCAGCGCTAACGGCTTCGACGGCAGAGGAAACTATGCTTTCGGACTCAAAGAGCAGCTCATCTTCCCTGAAATCGAGTTTGATAAAATCGATAAGGTTCGTGGAATGGACATTTGTTTTGTTACATCCGCAAAGACAGATGAAGAGGCTCGTGAGCTTTTAACACTCATGGGCGCACCATTTGCGAAGTAAGGAGGTTTTTTCGTGGCTAAAAAGTCAATGATAGCTAAACAGCAGAGAACCCCTAAATTCTCATCCCGCGCATACAACAGATGCAAAATCTGCGGCAGACCACATGCTTATCTTCGTAAGTTCGGCATTTGCCGTATATGCTTCAGAGAACTCGCTTACAAGGGCGAGATTCCGGGTGTGAAGAAGGCAAGCTGGTAAGCGCATAAGCAAAGGAGGTTGACGGCATGCAAATCACCGATACAATCGCTGATATGCTGACCAGAATCAGAAACGCTAATTCAGCGAAACATGAATCCGTAGACATTCCTGCTTCCAATATGAAGAAAGCAATCGCTCAGATTCTTTTGGACGAAGGATATGTTAAGAGTTTTCAGGTTATAGATGACGATAAGCAGGGTGTTATTCGCGTAACATTGAAGTACGGCGATAACAAAACTCCCGTCATCACCGGTTTACGCAGAGTATCTAAACCGGGACTGCGCATATATACCAACTGCGAGGAAATGCCTAAGGTAATGAACGGCCTCGGCATTGCAATCCTGTCCACTTCTAAGGGCGTTATGACCGATAAAAAGGCACGCAAAGAGAATGTTGGCGGCGAAGTCCTTGCATTTGTTTGGTAAGGAGGTGCAGTTGAATGTCAAGAATAGGTAGAAAACCGATAGCTATACCAGCTGGTGTAGAAGTAAAGGTAAACGGCACAGAGGTTACTGTAAAGGGTCCTAAGGGAACACTCACACAGAACTTCAGTGAGCGTATGACAGTTGAGGTCAACGGAGCAGAGGTAGTAGTAACCCGCCCCAGCGACAGCAACGAAGATAAGAGCCTGCACGGCCTCACAAGAACACTTATCTCCAACATGGTAACAGGCGTAACAGACTGTTTCAAGAAAGAGTTGGAAGTAAACGGTGTTGGTTACCGTGTTGCAAAGCAGGGCAAGGATCTCGTAATGAACCTCGGTTATTCACACCAGGTAATTATGCCCGAGATCGACGGAATAACTATCGAAGTACCGAACCCCAACAAGATCGTGGTCATCGGCCCCGATAAGCAGAAGGTCGGTCAGTTTGCCGCTGAAATCCGTGAAAAGCGTCCTCCCGAGCCTTATAAGGGCAAAGGCATCAAGTACGTTGATGAAGTAATCAGACGCAAAGAGGGTAAAGCAGGTAAAGGTAAGAAGTAATAAAAGGAGTGACTAAACATGGTGAATAAGCCCGATAGCAATAAAGCAAGGCTTATAAGACATCGCAGAGTCCGCGGAAAGATCAGCGGAACAGCTGCTCGTCCACGCCTCAGTGTATTCCGCTCCGCTAAGCATATCTACGCACAGATCATCGACGATGTAAACGGCGTAACACTCGCAGCTGCATCTTCTATGGACAAAGAGTTCGAAGGACTCGGTTCCAATAAGGAAGCAGCAAAGAAGGTTGGAGAAGCTGTTGCAAAGAAGGCTCTTGAGAAGGGCGTAGAAGAGGTCGTATTCGACCGTAGCGGTTACATCTATCACGGTCGTATTCAGGCATTGGCTGATGGAGCCCGTGAAGGCGGTCTCAAATTCTGATAAAGGAGGGAATACTTTTGGCTAAAATAGATGCTTCTACTCTCGATTTGAAGGAAAAGTTGGTTTCCTTGAATCGTGTATCAAAAACAGTAAAGGGCGGTCGTATCTTCAAGTTCGCAGCACTCGTAGTAGTTGGTGACGGAAACGGAACCATCGGAGTCGGACTCGGAAAATCTGCCGAAGTTCCGGACGCTATCAGAAAGGCGATCGAAGACGCGAAGAAGAATCTCATCAAGGTATCCCTGAGAGGAACAACAATTCCCCACGAGATAATCGGTGAGTTCGGAGCCGCAAGAGTTCTGATGAAGCCCGCACCTCAAGGTACCGGTGTTATCGCCGGCGGCCCCGTACGTGCAGTACTCGAGGCAGCAGGAATCAGAGACATAAGAACAAAATCTCTTCGTTCCAACAACCCCTGCAACGTTGTAAACGCAACATTCAAGGGACTTGAGGCACTCAGAGATGTTGAGCAGGTAGCTGCAATTCGCGGCAAGTCTGCAAAAGAAATATTGGGCTAAGGAGGACTTTGAGCAATGAAGATTAAACTCGTAAAGAGCCTTATCGGCAGAAAAGATAATCAGATAGCAACTGCAGAGTCCTTGGGTCTTCGCAAGGTCGGAGATGTAACAACACAGCCCGATAACGACGCAACAAAAGGAAAAGTTGCAAAAATTTCTCACCTCGTCGAGGTAACCGAAGACTAAGCAAGGAGGTGCAAGATATGAAAATTCATGAGCTTACTCCTGCTCCGGGTTCTGTCAAAGACGCAAAGCGTAAGGGCAGAGGCGCTGGTTCAGGTAACGGCAAAACAGCCGGCAAAGGCCATAAGGGTCAGAAAGCTCGTTCGGGCGGCGGCGTAAGACCGGGCTTCGAAGGCGGACAGATGCCTCTTCAGAGACGTATTCCTAAGAGAGGCTTCAACAACATCTTCGCTACAAACTATGTAGCAATCAATGTTGGCGTTCTCAACGAGAAGTTCAACGACGGTGACGTAGTTGATGCGGCAGCAATTAAAGCGTCCGGAATCATCAAAAACACCAAAGACGGCATAAAGATTCTTGGAGAGGGCAACCTCACAAAGAAGCTTACTGTTAAAGCTGCTGCTTATTCCGAGTCTGCAAAGCAGAAAATTGAGGAAGCAGGCGGAAAGGCAGAGGTGATATAAGTGTTTGAAACTCTTAAAAATGCGTGGAAAATAGCAGACCTGAGAAAAAAACTCTTATACACACTGTTAATTGTCGTTATATTTAGAATTGGATGTAAAGTTCCTGTACCGTATTTGGATCCCGAAGTGATGAAATCGCTCTTCGCAACCGGAGGTGTTTTCGGAGACGGAAACCTGCTCGGATATATGAGTATCCTCACCGGTGGTGCGTTGAAGGATGCGTCGATATTTGCTATGGGTATCTCCCCATACATCACATCGTCCATCGTAGTTCAGCTTTTGGCTATTGCGATTCCTGCACTTGAAAGACTTTCAAAAGAGGGCGAAGCAGGCCGTAAAAAGTTAAACCAGATTACTCGCTACGTAGCGGTTGTTCTGGCACTTGTTCAGGCGTTTGCTCTTTACCTCACCCTGAAGTCAAACGGCGTTTTGATAAACAATGGTTGGTTCCCGGCAATAGTTATTATCCTCTCCCTCACAGCAGGTGCGATGGTAGTAACCTGGCTCGGTGAAAGAATCGACCAAAAGGGTATAGGAAACGGTATCTCTATGATACTCTTCGCAGGTATCCTCGCAGGAGGACCTCAGGTTGCATTGTATTTCTGGTCAATCATTACCAGTAAAAACGTTTTCCAGATTGTAATGCTGCCTGTAATTGCGATCCTTTTCATCCTTATTATTGCATTTATCGTATTGATGACCAACGCAGAACGCAGAATTCCCGTACAGTACGCAAAGCGTGTTGTCGGCAGAAAGATGTATGGCGGTCAGAACTCCAATATTCCCTTGAAGCTTAATATGTCCGGCGTTATGCCTATCATCTTTGCTTCTTCGCTTATGGCGATTCCCGGAACTATCGGAGCATTCGTTTCCAATCCACCACCCTTCTGGAAGGGATTCTTCGACCTGTTCTCATACAATAACTGGTTGTATGCAGTTCTGTCCTTTGTACTCATCATAGCATTCAACTATTTCTATGTTGCTATTCAGTACAATCCCGTTGAGATTGCCAATAACCTTCGTAAGAACAGCGGCGGTGTTCCCGGTATCAGACCCGGAAAGCCCACCTCTGACTTCATCACAAAGATTCTCGGCAAGATAACACTCATGGGCGGTGTATTCCTCGGTATAATGGCAATACTCCCGATAGCAGTCGGTGCAATCACAAAGATTAACATCGCTCTCGGAGGAACTACAGTAATGATTATCGTCGGTGTTGCTCTTGATACAGTAAGAGATCTCGAGTCGCAGATGATGATGCGTCACTATAAAGGCTTCCTTGAATAATGGAGGAAAACGTATGAAGCTCATACTTTTGGGTGCTCCCGGTGCGGGAAAAGGTACTCAGGCAGAGATAATCTGCGACCATCTGGGTATCCCTGCTATCAGCACAGGAAACATTATTCGTGAAGCTTTGAAAAACGGCACCGAAATGGGACTCAAGGCTAAATCCTATATGGATGACGGCAAGCTTGTTCCCGACGACGTCGTAATCGGAATCATCAAGGAGCGTCTTGCAAAGGACGACTGCCAGAACGGCTTCATCCTTGATGGATTTCCCCGCACAGTACCTCAGGCAGAGGCACTTGACGAGATGGGTATCATCATCGACAAGGTAATCGATATCGAGGTAGCTGACGAAAAGATTGAAAAGAGATTGTCCGGCAGACGCGTATGCGAAGTTTGCGGAGCATCCTACCACATTGACTATAAACCTTCACCTAACGGTGATAAATGCGGTAAGTGCGACGGAAACCTTATCATCAGAAAGGATGATAAGCCGGAAACAATCAGAGAGCGTTTGCAGGTTTATCACGAGCAGACCGAGCCTCTCAAGGACTACTACGAGAAGACAGGAAAGCTGTGCATCGTAGAAGGACAGGAAGAGGTAGCTGATACAACAAAGCTGACGTTGGCGGCTTTGGAGGCGTAGCTATGGTTGTGCTTAAAACCGCAAGGGAGCTGCAGCTTATGCAGCACGCCTGCAAAATCTCCGCACAAGCATTGGAATTGGCGGGAAAAGCAGTGAAACCTGGCGTTTCCACATATGACATTGATGCGTTGATACACGATTTCATTGTGGGCGCCGGCGCCAAACCCTCTTTTTTGGGTTACGGCGGATTTCCTGCAAGCTCCTGTATTTCCATAAATGACGAGATTATCCACGGTATCCCAAGTCGCAAAAGAATCATCCAAAACGGTGATATAGTAAGTATCGACGTCGGCGCGTTTATAGACGGCTATCACGGAGATAATGCATACACCTTCGCGGCAGGTGATATAAGCGACGAGGCGAAAAAACTGTTGGAAGCGACAGAGCAGAGTCTTTATGAAGCAATAAAGGTAGCTGTTGCCGGAAACAGAATCGGAGACATCGGTCACGCAGTTTCTCAATACGTCGAGGACAGAGGATTTTCCGTTGTCCGTGAGTACGTAGGTCACGGTGTGGGCAGAGATCTGCATGAAGACCCCGAGGTTCCCAACTTTGGAAAGGCAGGACACGGAGTCCGTTTGGTGCCCGGAATGACCATAGCAATTGAGCCTATGATTAATGCGGGTACAAGTCAGGTCAAGCGCCTGTCGGATAACTGGACTGTAGTGACAGCGGACCACAGTTTGTCAGCACATTTTGAACACACCATAGTCATAACGGCGGATGGACCCGTCATAATGACAAAGGCGTGAGAGGGAGGAATCCCGTGCAGATTAAACAAGGAAGCGTAGTAAAATCGATAGCAGGTCACGACAAAGACAGATTTTACGTAGTTGTCAGGTTAGAGGGTGACTTTGCGTTTATCGCGGACGGAAAGGTCAGAAAACTTGAAGCTCCAAAGAAAAAACGTATAAAACACCTCGCACCGACCAAAGCAGAGGTCGATTTGAAAGAAACAGCCACCAATAACAAACTAAAGAATGCTCTTAAAGAATTTAATTCTGAAGAACAGGTCACCGAAGGAGGTATTTGAGTGTCGAAGGAAGATGTAATTGAGATTGAGGGTACTGTAGTAGATGCATTGCCCAACGCAACCTTCAAGGTTGAGCTTCCCAATGGCCACCAAATTTTAGCTCATATTTCCGGTAGATTGAGAATGAACTTCATCCGCATACTGCCGGGCGACAAGGTGACAGTTGAAATGTCGCCGTATGATCTCACAAAAGGACGCATCACTTGGCGTTCTAAGTAAAAAAACAAACCCTTTAAGGATAAGGAGCGGACAAAAGTCCGCAAAACAAGGAGGTATTTGAAGATGAAAGTCAGACCTTCAGTAAAGCCTATTTGCAAGGACTGCAAAGTAATCAAGCGCAAAGGACGCGTTATGATTATCTGCAAGGACCCCAAGCATAAACAAAGACAAGGCTAATCCTAAATAATGGAGGTGCAATTAAATGGCTCGTTTATCCGGTGTTGACTTGCCGAGAGAGAAGAGAATAGAGATTGGACTTACCTATATTTTCGGTATAGGACTTACCACATCCAAGAAGATTCTCGCGGCAACAGGAATCAATCCTGACACAAGAGTTAAGGATCTCACAGAAGAAGATGTTTCCAAGCTTCGTGACTATATCGATAACAACCTTACTGTTGAGGGTGACCTTCGTAGAGAAGTAGGTCTTAACATTAAGCGTCTTGTTGAGATTCAGTGCTACAGAGGAGTTCGTCATAGAAAGGGACTTCCTGTAAGAGGCCAGAGAACAAAGACAAATGCTCGTACCCGTAAGGGACCTGCAAAGACAATTGCAAACAAGAAGAAATAAGGGAGGATATAAGAGATGGCAAATGTAAAGAAAGCCACAACTCGCAGACGCCGTGAGCGCAAGAATATTGAGCGTGGCGCTGCACATATCCAGTCAACCTTTAACAACACCATCGTCACGATCACAGACGTTCAGGGCAACGCATTGTCTTGGGCAAGTGCTGGCGGACTTGGCTTCAGAGGTTCCAAGAAGTCTACTCCTTTTGCTGCACAGACAGCAGCAGAAACAGCAGCAAAGGCTGCAATGGAGCACGGACTCAAGACTGTTGAAGTTTACGTCAAGGGCCCCGGTGCAGGTCGTGAGGCTGCAATCAGAGCACTTCAGGCAGCAGGCTTGGAAGTTAGCATGATCAAGGATGTAACTCCCATTCCCCACAACGGATGCCGCCCGCCCAAGAGAAGACGCGTCTGATTGGTAAAAGTAAGAGTTGACAATCGATTAAAAGAAATCCATTCAGGAGGTGTAACCAGATGGCAAGATATACTGGTGCTTCATGCAGACTTTGTCGCCGCGAGGGACAGAAGCTTTTTCTGAAGGGCGAGAGATGCTATTCAGATAAGTGTGCAATAGCTCGCAGACAGTATGCACCTGGCCAGCATGGTCAAAATCGTAAAAAGGTTTCAGAATACGGACTCCAGTTGCGTGAAAAGCAGAAGGCAAAGCGCTACTACGGCGTTCTCGAGAGCCAGTTCGCAAAGTATTTCGATATGGCTGAGAGAAAAGCAGGAATGACAGGTGAAAACCTTCTCAAGATTCTTGAAAGCCGTTTTGATAACGTAGTTTACAGACTTGGTTTGGCAAGCTCAAGAAAAGAAGCAAGACAGCTTGTTCTCCACAACCACTTCACAGTAAACGGCAAGAAAGCAAACATTCCTTCTATGCTTTTGAAGGTTGGCGATGTAATCGCTGTAACCGAGAACAGCAGAACAAGCGAGAAGATCAAGGCAGTTGTAGAGGCAAACTCAGCTCGTCCTGTTCCGAAGTGGCTTGATGCTGACAGCAACACACTTACCGGTAAAATCGTCGAGATGCCTGCAAGAGAGGACATTGACCTCGAGGTAGAAGAGCATCTTATCGTCGAGCTTTACTCCAAGTAATAAAGTTGCATAACGCAAGAGGAAGTCGTAAACAAACAGCAGCAGCAAATGCTGCGTAAAACAGGGAGGGTTATAAACAATGATAGATAGACCGAAGATAGATACTGCCGAACTCAAATCAGACGGCACCTATGGTAAATTTGTCGTAGAGCCTCTCGAGCGTGGCTTTGGCACAACGCTTGGAAATAGTTTAAGGCGCGTACTCCTCTCCTCGCTTCCCGGTGTAGCCGTAACATCTATCAAGATTGACGGCGTACAGCATGAGTTTTCAACAATTCCCGGAGTTAAAGAGGACATTACAGAGATAGTTCTCAATATCAAGGGACTCACCGCAAAGATTTACGGCGATGCTCCCAAGACAGTCTATATTGAAGCCGAGGGTGAAGGCGAAGTAACCGCAGGCTCCATCAAGGCTGATTCTGAGGTAGAGATACTCGACCCAAGCATGCACATTGCAACACTTGGAGCCGGTGCAAAGCTGGATATGGAGATAACCATCGACAAAGGTCGTGGCTATGTATCCGCTGAACGCAACAAACAAAACCTTCAGTCAGCAATCGGTGTAATTCCTGTTGACAGTATTTACACACCTGTATTGAAGGTAAACTATACCGTAGACAACACACGTGTCGGACAGATCACAGACTATGACAAGCTGACACTCGAAGTGTGGACAGACGGAACTATTTCCGCAAAGGAAGCAGTTTCTCTGGCAGCCAAGATCCTCAACGAACATCTCAACCTTTTCGTTGACCTTTCTGATGCAACATACACAGAACTTCTGGTCGAGACAAAGGATGACTCCAAAGAGACCGTTCTTGAGATGACCATTGAAGAGCTTGACCTGTCTGTTCGTTCCTTCAACTGCTTGAAGAGAGCAGGCATCAATACGGTAAAAGACCTTATAAGCAAGTCCGAGGACGAGATGATGAAAGTCAGAAACCTCGGAAAGAAATCACTTGAAGAAGTGAGAAATAAACTCATGTCATTGGGCTTCAGTCTTACATCAGACGAAGAATAAGCCCTAAATTTCCAATAAGGTAAGGAGTGAATTTCGATGCCAGGTACCAGAAAACTCGGAAGAGCTTCTGATAGCAGAAGAGCTATGCTCAGAGCTATGGTAACCTACCTTCTCGAAAACGGCAAGGTAGAGACCACAGTTACAAGAGCCAAAGAGGTAAGAGCAGTTGCCGAGAAGATGATTACAATCGGTAAACAAAACAATCTCCACTCCAAGCGTCAGGCACTCGCTTTCATTACAAAGGAGAGCGTTGTCAAGAAATTGTTCGACGAGATATCCCCCAAGTATGCGGATGTTAACGGTGGTTACACACGCATCATCAAAAAGGGTCCCCGTCGCGGAGACGCTGCCGAGATGGCTATAATCGAACTGATATAATCACGGCATAACTAAAAACCCGACCTTCATTTGAAGGTCGGGTTTTGCATTTTAACCGCCCTGCTCGTTTTGAGCAGGGCGGTTTCTCATACCTTTGCAGGCTTTTTGGATTTTAGCTTGTACAGCTCCTCTGTTGCGAGAGAAAGCTTTGTCACCACGTTTTTCTTTGTGGGGTAGCAGTACAGCGAGTCATCATCGGTGGAGATGTCCACGCAATCTTCGGGACGGACGTAGACGTAATCGTATTCAATATGAACACCGTACATTCCCAGAACGGGACGGTTGATTTCAAAATCTTCGCCGTTATAGTTGCCTGTAACGGTAAATCCGTCGTAGTTGTGCGTGAGCTTTCCTTTTCCAACGTGAATAAACTTCATCGGGTCGGTCAGCGAGAAGATGTCAACCTCGTCCTCAAAGCTGTACTGACCGCTCTCAACCTCTTTTTTGACACATTCTCTCTGCCATTCATACCAGTCGGGAATGTGCTCAAATTCGGTGTTGCCGTCGTCTGCAACCAGCCTTCCGAAAGTGTCCATCTCCCATTCCTTGCCACAAGCTTCACAACGAATCTTGGTACCATTAGAGGTCATATGCTCGGCATTACACTTCGGACACTTGTAGAGCACCTTGTGCAAGCCCTCTGCTCTGAATGGCTCGGTTATCTCGATTTTGTTTTCAAGTTGCCACCTGTACTCGTCGTACTCCATCTCCTTGCGGATGATGGCGTTTATCTCATCGACCGATTTGGTTTTGACGTCCTCTTCGGTGAGAATCAGCTTCATAACGGTGTGAAGCGGAACCTTTCTCTTTCTCTCGTGGTCCCAGAACGGAGTGTGCAGGTAGTTTCCGTGATGCATCAAGGTCACAACGGGCACCCCCATAAGCTTAGCTAACTTTCCGATAGCATCGGGAAGAATAGCAGTCGTACCGATGGGGGAGTACCTCGCCTCAGGGTACATACTGAGAACGCTTTTGTGTTTCACAAGACAGTGCTTTATGGAACGAATCAGCGCAAGATCGTTTGTGAACTTCCTCTTGCAGATGCAACCGATAAGCTCCATCAAAAGCGGTCTGCGGTAGTATCCGTCAATCGTCGCAACGTTGTTTACCGAGTGGGGAAATGTTGCAATCGCGTTGAGATAAAAGTCGGTAAAATACATGTGATTTGACAGTAGAATATACGGGGTCTTCAACCCCTTGACACCGATTTTTTCGATTTTGTATTTCTTGCCCATCATACAGATAAGACTCAAAAACCAAATCAAAAAGGTGAAAACAAATGTCTGCTTCAGCGGTTTTTTCTTGGTATTGTATGGTTTTACGTTATAATTTATCTTCATAATCCACCTCACTCGATTAACATTCTAACATAAAACAAACGACTATGCAATGCTTTCCAAAATTTGTAGAAAATATGAATAATTTGTAAAAATTACCCTTGAATTACAAGCACCGTTGTGCTATCATAGGAGGTAGAGATTTAGACCCTATCGAAAAAATTTTTATCGGAGGACGTATTATGAATCTTATCTACAATGTCAAAGACAAACCCAAGTTCCCGCAGATGATAGTATTTGCTATTCAGCAGTTACTTGCTATCATGGCTGCAACAATCGCAGTTCCCGCAATCGTCGGTAACGGTATGACCGCTTCTGCAGCTCTCTTCGGCGCAGGCGTCGGTACACTCGTTTACCAGCTTTTCACAAAGTTTAAAAGCCCCGTTTTCCTTGGCTCTTCCTTCGCGTTCATTGGCTCAATGTTCGCAGCATTCGGCGGAGCAGCATCTATGCAGCTCGGCTATCTCGGCCTCATCATCGGTGCTTTGATTGCAGGTCTTGTATATGTAATTATCGCTATCATAATCAAAATTGCAGGCGTTAAGTGGATCAATAAGCTTATGCCTCCCGTTGTTATAGGTCCCACAGTTGCCCTCATCGGTCTTTCTCTTGCAGGCGCAGCTGTTAAGGACGTTTTCTCCTACGGTCCTCAGGATTCCAACGGCTCGTTCATTATGACAACAAACATCTGGGTTTCCTTCATCTGTGCTCTCGTAACACTTGCAGTAGTTGTTCTCTGCTCTGTATACGGCAAGAAGATGGTAAAGCTCATTCCTTTCATTATCGGTATCCTCGCAGGATATGCAGTTGGCTTGATCTTCACCCTCATCGGTATCGCTACAAACAATCCTGCTCTTATGGTAATCGACTTTACTCCTTTCAAGGCACTCGTTGCTGACGGAGTAGGCGTGCAGACCTTTGTTGCACTTCCCGAGTTCACCTTCCTTACTGCTATCGACGGCCTTAAGGAATTCAGCTGGAGCTACGTTGCAACCGTTGCAGTAGCATACGCTCCCGTTGCATTCGTTGTATTTGCTGAGCACATCGCTGACCATAAAAACCTTTCCTCTATCATCGAGCAAGACCTTCTCGAAGAGCCCGGTCTCCACAGAACTCTTCTCGGTGACGGTGTTGGTTCCTTCGTTGGCGCAGTTTTCGGCGGATGCCCCAACACAACCTACGGCGAGTCTGTCGGTTGCGTAGCTATCACAAGAAACGCATCTGTTGTAACCATCACAACAACTGCAATTCTTGCAATACTCGTATCCTTCGTATCTCCCTTCGTAGCATTCCTTGATTCCATCCCCGGCTGCGTAATGGGCGGTGTATGTATCACCCTCTACGGCTTCATCGCTGTATCCGGACTCAAGATGATTCAGAAGGTGGACCTTGAGGACAACAGAAACCTCTTCACAGCATCCGTTATCCTCATCTGCGGTATCGGCGGAATGGCACTTGCTATCGGTAAGGTAACAATTACCGCTATCGCTTGCGCACTCATTCTCGGTATCCTCACAAACCTTATGCTTAAGGGCAAAAAGGGCGACGCTGAATAATCAATAATTCCCTTTCGCCGCACGGCAAAAACCGTGCGGCGAAAGATGCTGTTTTTGTACAATATCACACTTGACATTAAAGTACCGGTGTGGTAAGATTTATTCATCGGAATTTGTCGCATAAGAGTGCGAAGTAACAATTTTCGCACAGGTAATTTTTTACCTGTCTTTTTGTTTTTTTGGAGAATTTTATGAAGAAGCTTGAAGAAAAAATCGTGCGCGAGGGCAAGGTTTATCCCGGTAACGTCCTTAAGGTAGGAAACTTCTTAAATCATCAGATAGACACCGTGTTTCTCAAGGAGATGTGCGAGGAAATGGTGCGCCTGTATAAAGACGCAGGTGTCAACAAGGTTCTCACTGTTGAATCCTCGGGTATCGCGATAGCCGCAGTGGTTGCAATGATGATGGAGGTTCCCCTCGTTTTTGCAAAGAAGAATAAATCGAGCAACATTTCTTCCGAGCTCTACTGTGCCGTTGTTCACTCCTTCACTCACAACTCCGATTTTAACGTCGTAGTTGAGAAGGATTACATCAACAAAGGTGATAGAATACTCATAGTAGACGACTTCTTGGCAGTCGGCAATGCCGTTTCGGGACTTGTTGATATAGTTCACCAGGCGGGCGCAGAGGTTGTCGGTGTTACAGTTGCTATCGAAAAAGGCTTTCAGGGCGGAGGCGACCATCTCAGAGAGATCGGAATCCGCGTAGACTCCATGGCAATCGTCGATAGCATGGAAGACGGAGTTATAAAATTCCGTGAGCAATAATCGGTTATAAAAATTATAATAAATTGCCCTACGGGGCGAGGAGGAAAAATTATGAAAAAAGTTTTGGCACTTGCACTCGTACTTTGTATGGTGCTCGGACTTGCAGCTTGCGGCGGCAACACAGATACCGACGATAAGCTCAAGGTTGGTTTCATCTTCTTGCACGATGAGCAGTCCACCTATGACAAAAACTTCATGGATGCAGCAAAGGCTGCTTGTGAAGCTATGGGTGTTGAGTATGCTCAGAAGACCCAGATTCCTGAGTCTAAGGATTGCTATGATGCAGCTGTAGAGCTCATCGAGGTTGACGGATGCGATATCATCTTCGCTGACTCCTTCGGTCATGAGTCCTTCCTCATCGACGCTGCAAAGAAGTATCCCGACGTACAGTTCTGCCACGCTACAGGTACACAGGCTCACACAGCTGGTGTAGCTAACTTCCACAACGCTTTCGCTTCTATCTATGAAGGCAGATACCTCGCAGGCGTTGCAGCAGGACTCAAGCTCAACGAAATGATCAACTCCGGCAAAATCACAGCTGAGCAGGCTAAGATGGGCTATGTTGGCGCGTTCACATTTGCAGAGGTTATGTCCGGTTACACATCCTTCTACCTTGGCGCAAAATCCGTTTGCCCCACAGTAACAATGGACGTTAAGTTCACAGGTTCCTGGTATGACGAGCAGGCAGAGAAGGAAGCAGCACAGGCTCTTATCGCCGGCGGTTGCGTACTCATTTCTCAGCACGCTGACTCCATGGGCGCTCCTACAGCTTGTGAGACCGCAGGCGTTCCCAACGTTTCCTACAACGGTTCCACAGTAGCAGCTTGCCCCAACACCTTCATCGTTTCTTCCAGAATCGACTGGACACCCTACTTCAAGTATATGATCGAATGTGTACAGAAGGGCGAAGAGATCGCTACTGACTACACAGGTACAATCGAGACAGGCTCCGTTGTTCTCACAGACATCAACGACAAGGCTGCAGCAGCCGGCACAGCTGATAAGATTGCTGAAGTTAAGGCTAAGCTTCTTGACGGCACACTCAACGTATTTGATACAGCTAACTGGACAGTTAAGGGCGAGAAGCTCACTTCCTATATGGCTGACGTTGATACAGATGCAAACTTCGAGAAGGACACAGAGGCTATCGAGGGCGGCGTATTCTACGAGTCCAAGCACCGTTCTGCTCCTTACTTCGACGTTGAAATCGACGGCATCAATCTTCTTGACAGAAACTACGGCTAATACCTGAATTTATGTCAGAGGCGAGAGATTCCTCTCGCCTCTGATAACTAATTTTGAAGAAATCGCTAAACGACGGTTTAACGCTTTCTTGAGGATTAAAGAGAACGGAGGTTTATCGTGAATAAACAACCTGCTATTGAACTGAAAAATATAACGAAAAAATTCGGCAAGGTGGTTGCCAATAAAAACGTTAATCTTACCGCATACCGTGGTGAGATTCTTTCCATTTTGGGAGAGAACGGAAGCGGAAAGACCACCCTCATGAATATGATTTCGGGCATCTATTTTCCCGACGAGGGAGAGATTTACATCGACGGAAAAGAGGCGGTAATCACCTCTCCCAAGGATGCGTTTGACTATAAGATTGGTATGATACATCAGCACTTCAAGCTTGTTGATGTGTTCAGTGCTGCGGAAAATATCGTACTTGGAATAGAGGATGGAAAATACAATCTCAAAAATTCCACGGAAGAAATCAAAAAGATAAGTGAGCAGTACGGATTTGACCTCCTTCCCGAAAAGAAGATTTACACGATGGCAGTTTCCGAGAAACAGACCGTTGAAATTATAAAGGTGCTCTATCGAGGAGCTGATATCCTCATCCTTGACGAGCCTACCGCCGTTTTGACCCCTCAGGAAACAGAAAAGCTCTTCGACATTCTCCGCCGTATGCGCGACGACGGCAAATGTATCATAATAATCACCCATAAGCTTCACGAGGTTCTTTCTCTTTCCGACAGAGTATCCGTACTTCGTAAGGGTGAGTATATCGGCACGGTAAATACCGCAGAAACTAACGAAACCGAGCTCACCGAAATGATGGTGGGTAAAAAAGTTGACCTCAATATCGAAAGAAACGAGCCCAAGAACCCTACAGACCGACTCGTTGTCAACGGAATCACCTGTGTTGACAGACTCGGCGCGACCGTTCTTGACGATATCTCGTTCACCGCAAAGGGCGGAGAAATCTTGGGTATTGCAGGTATTGCAGGAAGCGGACAGAGAGAGCTACTCGAATCCATCGCAGGACTTCAGCGCTTGCAGTCGGGCGAGATTATGTACCACAACCCCAAAACCGATAAAATCGAAAACCTTCGCGATAAAACCCCGATGCAGATCAGAAATATGGGTGTTCGCCTTTCCTTCGTTCCCGAGGACAGACTCGGAATGGGACTTGTCGGAAATATGGACATCGTTGACAATATGATGCTCAGAAGCTACAGAAAGGGCCACTCGCTCTTCCTTAAACGCAAAAAGCCCAAGGATCTGGCTGAAAAGATTATCCACGACCTCGAGGTAGTAACCCCGAGCGCATCCACCCCCGTAAGACGTCTTTCGGGCGGTAACGTACAGAAGGTGCTTGTCGGACGTGAAATTGCTTCCTCACCAACAGTTTTGATGGTTGCATATCCCGTCCGCGGACTTGACATCAACTCGTCGTATATGATTTATAACCTTCTCAATCAGCAGAAGGAAAAGGGAGTCGCTATCATCTTCGTCGGCGAAGACCTCGACGTTCTTCTCGAGCTCTGTGACAGAATTATGGTCATCGGATCGGGCAGAGTTACGGGCATAGTCGACGGCAGAACCGCAACCAAAGAAGAAATCGGTCTCCTTATGACAAAATCCAAGACAGAAGGAAAGGAGAATGACAATGGCTAAAACAGCTGTCAGAGCGCACCACGAACCGCTTTTCCACGTTGTAAAGCGTGACGATATGCCTGCATGGGCAGCGTGGCTCATTCGTGTGGCAACAATTCTTTTGGGATTTGTTGTTGTCGGTATCCTTTCTATGCTGGTAACAGGTAGCGGCTTCGGAGATACCTATGCAATAATGTTCAAGGGTGTCTTCGGAACACTTTTCACAAACGGCAGAACTATGATGCTTTGGAAGTATCTGCAGGAGATAGCAATACTCCTTTGCCTCGCCCTCGCACTCACACCTGCGTTCAAGATGAAATTCTGGAACTGCGGTGCTGAAGGGCAGGCACTCATGGGAGGACTTGCATCGATATACTGTATGATAGAATTCGGCGATAAGCTTCCTTATCCCGTTCTGATTGCGGTAATCGTTGTTACGAGTATCCTCGCAGGTGCGGTATGGGGCGTAATCCCTGCTATTTTCAAGGCGCTGTTTAATACAAACGAAACCCTCTTCACCCTTATGATGAACTATATCGCGACACAGATAATCGCATACTACGTCTACATCGAGGGCGGCGGCTCAAACGTAATCAATCCGGTTAGTTACGGCAACTTCCCTGCAGTAGGAAATAACGACTACTTTGTAAATATCGTAACTGTCGCAGGTATTACCGTGCTTATGTATGTATACCTCAGATTCAGCAAACAAGGCTATGAAATCTCGGTAGTCGGTGAAAGCCAGAATACCGCAAGATATATCGGTATCAACGTCAAGAAGGTAATCGTCCGCACTATGATAATTTCGGGTGCTTTGTGCGGTGTGGCAGGTATGCTTCTCGTAGCAGGTAAGGACCACAGCATCAACACAAAGCTGGTTGGCGGACAGGGCTTCACGGCAATCCTCATCTCCTGGCTCGGTCAGTTCAACCCCTTCATAATGGTGGTTATGACCGCTGTCGTGGTCTTCCTCAACATAGGCGTTTCGAAGGTTGCGGACACCGCATACCTCAACTCATCATTCTCCGAGATTATCGTCGGTATCGTAATTCTGATGCTCGTCGGATGTGAGTTCTTTATCCACTATTCCATCAAATTCCGCCACAACAAAAAGGAGGTTAAAGCATGATTATACAGTTTATCTGCCGTGCAATACTCCTTGGCGTTCCGCTTCTTTACGGTTCGACGGGCGAAATTCTGACAGAAAAATCCGGACACCTAAACCTCGGAATCCCCGGAACGATGTACGTTGGTGCCATCAGCGGTGTCGTCGGAGCGTTTTTGTATGAGAACGCTTGCGGAAACAACGTCGATAATATGAACCCCGTGCTTGCGGTTCTCATACCGCTTCTCTGCGCAATCGCAGGTTCAATGCTCATGGGTCTTATCTACTGTTTCCTGACCGTAACTCTCCACGCTAATCAGAACGTTACTGGTCTTGCACTCACCACACTCGGTGTCGGACTCGGTAACTTCCTCGGAGCTTCGCTCATAAGCATCACAAAGAGTGAGCTTCCTTCCATCGCCCTCACAAAGACAAGCTCCTTCTTCACGGTTAAGCTTCCCTTTGCGGACGATTTAGGATGGTTCGGACAGCTGTTTTTCTCCCACGACTTTATGACCTACCTTGCAATAGCAATCGCAATCGTTATGACCTTTGTGCTCAATCGCACAAGAGTAGGACTCAATCTCCGCTCTGTCGGCGAGAACCCTGCAACAGCAGACGCCGCAGGCATAAACGTTGCAAGATACAGATACGTTGCTACCTGTATCGGTAGTGCCATCGCAGGACTCGGCGGACTTCAGTACGTTATGTCCTATGCTACGGGCGTTTGGTCGAATAACGCCTTCGGCGATAGAGGATGGATGGCAATCGCACTTGTTATCTTCGCGCTTTGGAAGCCCTCTATGGCTATAGTCGGCGCATTCCTCTTCGGTGCTCTCTGCAATGCGAATAACTATATTCAGGGACTCGGCACCGAAACACAGGAGCTCTTCAAGATGCTTCCCTACGTGGTAACCATCGTCGTGCTTGTAATCACAAGTATGCGTAAAAAGAGAGAGCATCAGCCTCCTCAAAGCCTTGGAGTTAACTACTTCAGAGAAGAAAGATAAAATTAACGCGGTTTCTGCAAGAGCAGAAACCGCGTTTTGCACACAAAACGGGCGAGAAAATCTCGCCCGTTTAATCATTTCTCGTAATGAAGAATGATACCGTCCTCTTCAAGCATATCCTGCAATTTCTTGACCTCAAGGTCCTTTGCAGCCTTTCCGCTCTCTGCAATCATAAGAGCCGCCAAGCCTGTCGCTTGACCTGTCATTGCCGCAGGAGGAATAACCCTCGTCACTTCCCAGGTGTCACCCTCGGACGAGATGTTTCTGCCTGCCGCCAAAAGATTGTCAAGCTTTGCGGTGTAGAGAGCGCGATAGGGAATTTCGTATACGTCCTCTGCCTTTCTCCAGTCGCCCGTGCATCCGATGGAATCCTCAAAACGCGCGAACCTGTCGCCTTCGCAAAGACTGTATTCTCCGCACAATCTGCGCGTTGTTCTGAACTGAGGCATAGACGGGAAGGAAGCTATTTTCTTTCCGCCTTCTTTTATTCTTGCGAATCCGAGTGCGTGTGAAGCCTTGATAAACTCGCTCACGTCATTGACGTCCGTGCCGATATACTTTCTGCTGCCCTCGGGAAGTCCTCCGCCGGTGTTTGAACCTATCATAAACAGCTTGAGCTTCTGTCCGTCGTCCTTGTCGTCAACGTAGTAGGACCAGTAGGTGAGAAAGTTGTCCTGCTCACAGAAATCTGCGCCTGCTCTTGCGTAAACGTCGCCGTCACCCGAAGCATCAACAACTGACTTACAGCCGTACGCCTGCCTGCCCGACTTGTTTTCGACAATAACTGCAGTAATCTTTTGACCCTCTTTCACAACACTGCAAAAGGCGGTGTCGTAAAGGATTTTAACCCCGGCCTCAACAAGCATCTCTTCCAGACGGAAAGCAAATTCGCCTGCGTTGAAATAGGTTTCGTATCTCGTAGTAGCCTTTGCAGAGGTACACCCCTTTTTCCAGACAGGGTCCATAGTACCGCCGCCGTAGCGGATAGATTCCCAGAAAAACTCCTCGGAGATTCCGCCGATGACTTTGTTGCCAAGTCCGTCACAAAGCGGAAGATATATAACAATATGGCCTGCAGTAGCAAGTCCGCCGAGCACGGTCATCTTTTCCATCAGGATAACTTTAGCCCCCCGACGAGCCGCCGCAAGAGCCGCCGCAGCACCGGCGACACCGCCGCCGACCACCGCAACGTCGTATTCGTCAATATACGGAGTAGCAAAACTTTCAGAAATGGTTTTCATAAAACCCCTCCTCACTAAACTAATTGATATTATACAACTTTATCACCGCCTTTTCAATATCCTTTGGAATATCCGGGCTCGTTTTTGCCAAGAATCAAGCAAAGAAAATTGGAGGGAAATATGAAAAAAATACTTGTCGCATCACTTGTCTTTATCCTGCTTTTCGGCTGTGCACCCGAGCAGAGCGAAAGCTCCGATACCGCCTCTGTAAATCAGACCGAAATACAGCTCGTCTGTCAGGACGATAAAGAAAAACTCGAAAAAATTGCAAAAGCGTTTCAAAAGAAAAACCCCGAAATAATCATCAAAACTGTAGAAATAGACAGCGATGACGATTTTTCTTCGTCGGTAAAAGCGCTTTTGTCAGGCAAAAACGCCCCCACCCTGATACTGACCAAAGCGGAAGATTTGTCAAATTTTAAAGAATATACGGAAGACCTTTCGGGTGAAGCGTGGGTTAATAACGCCTTTGCAAATACAATGGGCGAGGTCAGCAGGGCAGGGGAGATAACGGCAATGCCGGCTGAAATAGAGGGAATCGGCTTTTTGTACAATAAAGAGATATTTGAATATGCCAATATAAACCCCGAAAATATAAACTCCTTCGACCGCCTTGCCGAAACTGCCGAGTATCTTGCAAAGAAGATGGACGGGTTAAAAAAACAGTTTCCCGACCTTACTGCAGTTTTTGAATTGCCCGACGAAGAGGGTGAAAGGTATCTTTTGAATGCCGCTCTTTCACAGCAGTTTCAAAATAGTGCAGAGCTTCTTGAAAACACCGAAGAGCTGAAGTTTGCAGAAGGCTATAATTCTCTTTTAAAACTGCTACGGGAGTATGGGAAATCTGCCGATATCACCGAAGGAGAAGTGATTATCGCTCTGAAGAGTCACAAATCTATCGAAGAAGGAAAATACGGCATTCTTCCTGTGTCAGTCATAGGCGCGTCACAGGACAGTATAGTGCTCAGAGTGCCTGACTTTTGGGTGATAAATAAAAGTGCCGAAAAAAGCCAAATAAAAGCCGCAAAAAAATTCCTTTCGTGGCTGTATACCTCTGAAGAAGGACAAGCCCTCGTCGCCGACGAGCTCGAGGCTCTTTCGCCCTTCGACAGCGCCGAAAAGCTTCCCGAAAGCCCTCTTGCAGAAGACGTCAGAAAATTTGCAATAAGCGGCAAAACAATGCCGTATGTTCTGGACGGTATAGACGACGAAACCTGCATCAAGCTGAAACACACGGCAGAAAACAGCATCCCTCCTGCATAAGATGCTAAAAGGCAAGCGCTTCTTCAAAATTATATGTGCAAATTGCACACAACCCACGCACAATTTTTGTTTATATTAACCCTTTGGTGTGGCTTGATTTTTTGTCATAAATGATATAAAATTATAGTGTAGATATTTGTATCTGCAGGCAGAAAGCGCAACACTCTGCTTGCTGATACTTGCCCGTGATTCAGGGCTGTAAGCCTTGCAAACGGGATGTACGAAAATTTTTTTTAAAAGGAGATGCACAAATGAGCGTCAAAAAACTTTTAGCAGGTATGCTGGCACTTGCAATGGTGTTGACAATGGCTTCCTTCCCTGCATTCGCAGCCGAAGCACCGTCAGTAAAGATCGCACCTGTCGGCGTAACTTCCCCCTATTCAGCGAAAGCCGGCTATTCGCTGAACGGAACTATCGACGGCTCCGAAGCAAGCAACTCTAATTACTTTAGAGCAAGCGTAAATATCGGCTCAACAGGCGAGAAAGGCAATGATAAAAACCTAAACTTTACCGTTGACCTTGGATTGCCTTACAACATTACAAGTTTCTATTCCGCGTTTGGTGCTAGCTATGCATCTGGCGTAGCTCTTTGGGGCTCCAACGATGGTGAAACCTTTACCGAAATTGCAGATCTCACACTTAGCGGACAGAGAAACACAAGCACTATTTCTCACGAAGGCTACTATCGTTATATTAAGGTAGACGCATATATAACATTGAATAATGACCCTGCTTGCCTTGAGGTTACCTTCTATGGTGCAGGTGATCCCGAAGTAGCTCCTCTTTATACAATAAATTACGTTAACGCTGAAGGAACTGCTCTTGCGGATTCGAAGTACGGATATGCTTTGATTGGCAATGAAGTAACAGAAACACCAATCGCAGTTGAAGGCTACGAGATTGACGGTGCAGCTGCAACAATCACAATTGATGCAGATCCCGCTAACAACGTAATCAACTTCGTTTATGAGAAACTGCCTCAGGTTACAGTATACTATCTTGACGATGAGGGCAATGAGGCTGCTCCTGCGAAGGTTCTTTATCTTCCCGAAGGTACGGTTGTAACCGAGAACGTTAAAGAAATCGCCGGCTATACATACGGCGGCGTTATGACTCAGGAAATCACTGTTGTCAAGGGCGCTACAAACGCAATAGTTTTTGAAAACTATTATGCTATTCCCGAAAAAGAAACCGTTAAATTGGCAATCCCCTCTACTAACATCACATGGGCTGGAAAAGTTTCCGATGCTTGGTGTGGCGGCGGTAATCTGGATTACTTGGTAGATGGCGACACAACATGTCCTACTGCATCAACAGGTTTCGTTTCCGGCGGTTACGGCGATACAAAGAGTACAATCACCATAGATTTGGGTGGCTTGTATAACGTAGAAGAACTTAAGCTCTATTGGGGTAACTCAAAGAAATGGGACTTCGTTCCTTCTTCAAAGTTTACAGTTTGCGTTGCAGGTACTGACGGCGTTTTCGGCGACCCCATATACAGCCTTACCAATCCTCCTCCGCTTTCCGGACAGGAGAGAAACGACACCTTGACATTTAATGGAGAAGCTGATTTTGTTCAGTACATCCAAATCACTTCTACTGCAAACTACGGCGGCAGAAGAGTTGCTCTTCGTGAAATCGAAGTTACTGCAGCTGAAAGCGTGCTTTCCACAGGTTCTGCAAGGGTAACAATTAACCACTACGACCAGCTTGGAAACGTAATTGCAGACCCCATCTTTTTGGGTGACGTACTCGGAACTTCCTACTCTCTCACTACTACAGATATCGCAGGTTACAAATACATCGGCACAGCTGATATGGACGTAACACTCGAAGAAGCAGGAAGGAACTATGTTATAGACCTTATTTACGAGGCTATTCCTACAGTTTCCGAACTTCCTGTAGAAAACGGCATCAGCAGTACAAATGCAACATACGTTCCCTTTGTATTCGTTACATCTACTCCTGATGATGTATCTCCTGCGGACGTATTCACAGCTAACAAATGGGTTGCTAACAACTGCACAATCTCTTCTGTTGAAGTAGTCGCTGCAGACGACCCCAACACACTTGTATATGAGTGGCAGGTTACAGTTATCGTTGTTCCCAACAATAACAACCCCTATTCCATCAAACTCGATCTTCCCGACGAATATGAGCTCACAGACAGCTTCACATTCTACAGAGAAGCATCGGATACACTTCTTGACTCTGCTGTAGCTACAGGCGAGACTACATTCGCATTTGATAAAGAAACGTTGATTCTCAACTATGATGAGTCTAAGGCTCTCAAGACAGAAGCAAAAGACAGAACAATCATCACTACTATCAACGTACAGGATGTTCTTGAAACAGGACTTCCTTACAAGGGATACAATGAGGTTTCTATCGAACTCACAGGTCTTGAGTCTAACGGCGGATTGCTCAAGTTCAAGGTTGAAGATTTCGTACATCTCGGCGATGGCGAATATATAGGTTCTATAGTTGCAACAAAGGCCGGCGTTGACAGACTCCAGGCTACAGTTACACTTTACGGTATCGCATCTGACGGTTCCAAGGTTGCTCTCGACGAGGCAACACTTTTCTCGGGCGTTCTTGAATTTACAGCTAAGTATCCTGCAGAAAAGACTGATGCAGAAAGAGTAAAGGATTATTCTTGTCCTATCGATATCCTTGATCAGCTCTTTGATCAGGTTCATCCTTTCGACCTTCCCACATTCTCAGATTCTGAATGGGATTTCTATGTAGAAATTCTCAAGGCACGCGGCGTTGATGAAACTGCTGCTCAGCAGGAAATCGACAGACTTAAAACAAGAATCGAAGAACTTCAGGCAGAAGCATCTGATCCTAATTGGGTAGCTCCCGATTATCCGGATAACGTCTTCATTTACAACGGTCGTTGGAAGTGGAAGACAGTTGATGCAGATGGTAATGCGATAGAGCCTGCTCAGAAACTTGGCGATGACTTTACTGACCCCAACCAGTATGAAATCCTTGCAAGAGTCAGCACAAAGACCTGGAATATGCTCAAGGACTTCCACATTGAATCCTTCTCTTTGAAAGGTAAGTTGGAGTTGCCGAATGAAAGCGTTACGAATAAGTATACTCCCGAGGGTGAGATAGACGACGCATACGTTACCTTCCGTAAGGGCGTTGACTATGATTACACTAACTTTGCTGACGGCGATGGCTTTATGATCCAGGTTAAGACCATCGGTACTCAGCGTGCTGATTACGGGAAGATCAACTTCGGTAAAGCATACAACGCAATCCGTAGAGCTCTCAACGACGATCAGTTGGCTCCCGTTATTTTCCGTGTTGACTGGTCCGAGTGGGCTAGATACCCCTTCAAGGGCGGTGTCATCACAGTTAAGCTCACAAAAGACTGGATAGACAACTACGGTCTCTTCAATCTCTCTTCTTATAGCATGAAGGGATACAGCTACGGTCAGGACAATGATCCTACCCTCACCCTTGTTGAAGAAAACTTCTGTGTTGCTAATCCTGTAACAAGGGAAGTAAGCGTTACCTTCAAGGGCGCTGCTAAGCTCTACGATTCCTATGCAATCGTAAGCACAAACAAGCTCCCCTCCGAGCTTCCCGAAACAATCGGCACATACTATGATTTGCCCGCAGACGCTGAATAATTAACAACAAAACGAGCAGTCGAAAGACTGCTCGTTTTTTCTGCTTTTGTGTTAAATGCGCGCGTTTTTGCAAACTTGAAAGATGAATAAAAGACGAGAAAAAGCTGAAGAAACAAAACAAAAACCGCGCCAACAAAACGTTGGCGCGGTTATAGCTTTTAACTTATCAACAATACCAGATGTTGTCGGCATACTCCTTGATAGCGCGGTCAGCCGAGAAGAAATAGGACTTCGCGGTGTTAACCATCGACATCTTCTGCCACAAATTAGTGTCGGCATAAAGCTCTGCGGATTTTCTGCGTGTATCAGCATAGCTGTCAAAATCAGCCAACGCCATATAGTAGTCGGAGCTCTTGAGCATTCCTGCGATATCTCTAAAATCCTCGCCTGCAATGCCGTGATCGAGCATCTTGATGACGTTTGCGATAACCGCATTGTTTCTGATAATTTCAGAAGGATTGTATCCGCTTGCTCTCAGCGCGTCAACCTCGTGCGCCTTCATACCAAACAGGAGGATGTTGTCGGCGCCAACCTGCTCAAAAATCTCAACGTTAGCTCCGTCAAGAGTGCCGAGCGTGATAGCACCGTTGAGCATCAGCTTCATATTACCTGTACCCGAAGCCTCTGTACCTGCAAGGGAAATCTGTTCGGAAATGTCAGCCGCAGGCATCAAAAGCTCGGACAGCGTGACGTTGTAGTCCTCAAGGTATACAACCTTAATCATACTGCTGATTCGCTTGTCGGCCTCAATAAGCTTTCCGATGTGGTGAATCATCTTTATGATGCGCTTCGCAAGGAAGTATCCGGGAGCCGCCTTTGCGCCGAAAATGTAGGTTCTCGGCTGGATTGTAGCGTTTGGATTCTCCTTGAGATAGTTGTAGGTTGCGATAATCTCAAGCGCATTCATATGCTGACGCTTGTATTCGTGAAGTCGTTTAACCTGAACGTCGAAGATGGAGTTTACGTCAACTTCAATGCCGTTCTTCTTTTTGATGTATTTTGCAAGAGCTTTTTTGCTCTCAAGCTTTGCCTTGGCCCAAGCTTCGAGCGCAGAAGTGTCATCGGCATACTTCATAAGCTTTTCAAGCTTCGAAAGGTCACCCACGAAATCCTTGCCGATGAGGTCGGAGATAAGATTTGTGAGCGCAGGATTGGACTGATACAGCCATCTTCTCGAAGCAATACCGTTTGTAACGTTGGTGAATTTCTTCGGGTCGTGGGTATAGAAATCGTTGAACAACGAATCCTTGAGAATCTGTGAGTGAAGCGCCGAAACGCCGTTTACACTGTGAGAACCGATGACCGAAAGATTAGCCATTCTGAGCTGATGGTTGTAGACGATAGACATTCTGCTTGTCTTCTCTGAATCGCCGCATCTGTCAAAAACCTCACCGGTGAATCTGCGGTTGATTTCACAAACGATTTGATAGATTCTCGGCAGAAGTCTTTTGAACATATCCTCGTTCCAAACCTCAAGAGCCTCTTTCATAACCGTGTGGTTGGTGTATGCAAAGGTGTGGTAAACGATGTACCAAGCCTCGTCCCAGCTGTATCCGCACTCGTCCAAAAGCACTCTCATAAGCTCAGGTACTGCAAGAGCAGGGTGGGTGTCGTTGGTGTGGATAGCAACCTTCTCGTGAAGGTTTGTGAGTGTGGAATAGGTGTCGAGATGCGTAGCAACAATGTCCGCAATTGACGCGCTGACAAGGAAGTACTGCTGCTTCAGACGAAGCTCCTTTCCTTGTGCGTGGTTGTCGTTAGGATAGAGAATCTTGCTGATAGCTGCAGCGTCGGAATTGAGGGAAAGCGCGTTTCTGTAGTCGCCCTTGTTGAAGAGCTCCATATCAATTCCCGAACTTTCGGACTTGTACAGACGCAAAAGGCTGATGCCCTTTCCGCCCCAACCGGAAACGTACATATCATACGGTACGGCGTTTACGGTATAGTAGTTTTGATGCTCGAGCAGATGGTAGTTGTTCTCCCAGGTTTCCTTTATTTCACCGCCAAAACGAACCTGAACGGCTCTGTCCTCACGGCGCTCGAGCCAAACCTCGCCGCCGGGGAGCCAATCGTCTGCAAGCTCGGTCTGCCAGCCGTCGATAATCTTCTGACGGAAGATTCCGTACTCGTAGCAGATGCTGTATCCCGTAGCAGGAATTTCAAGTGAAGCAAGAGAATCGAGATAACAAGCGGCAAGTCTTCCAAGACCGCCGTTGCCGAGACCTGCGTCAGGCTCGCAGTCATAGATGTCCTGAATGTCGACTCCCATATCCTTCAAAACACCGATAACCTGATTGTGAATACCGAGGTTATAGATGCTGTTCTTGAGAGAACGACCCATAAGGAATTCCATGCTCAGATAATATACTTTTTTGTTTCCGTGACTCGTTTTGTCGGAAACAAACTTTTTGTGCTGTTCACGGAGCAGATTTTTAACCACCTCAGCGGTGGCCTTGTAGATGAGCTCATTAGAAGCGTTAGAGGGCTTAACTTCATATTCTTTGTCAAGAATTTCGACAAGCTCTTTTCTAAACTGTTCTTTAGTCATTAACATTGTATCTATCCCTTTCGAAAGGAGTTTTCAATCTATATTATTATACTATATTTTTCTAAAAGTATCAACTAAAATATTTTAACCAAAATACACATAAAAAAACCGCTTTATTTGTGACCTTTTTTCAGTTTTAGGTGTTTACAAAAGAAATAAAAAATGATAAAATATAAGGTGGTAAAAAGTGTGGGGTTTTTGCGCCCTGCGCCCAATATGTTATTATTATATTTACTATAAAAGGTTGGAGGAAAAAAACATGGCAAGAAAAATGAAAACCATGGACGGTAACAACGCTGCGGCTCACGTATCGTACGCCTTTACTGACGTTGCTGCGATTTACCCGATCACACCGTCCTCTGTCATGGCAGAAGTTACTGACAAGTGGTCTGCTGACGGAAGAACAAATCTCTTCGGAGAAAAGGTAAGTGTAGTTGAAATGCAGTCTGAAGCAGGTGCAGCAGGTACTGTACACGGCTCTCTCGCAGCAGGTGCACTCACAACAACATTCACAGCTTCTCAGGGACTTCTTCTGATGATCCCCAATATGTACAAGATCGCAGGTGAGCTTCTTCCTTGCGTAATCAACTGTTC
>JAZSEP010000121.1:0-4964 GCA_045531755.1 Oscillospiraceae bacterium
ACAACTACCCACAGTCAGCGACACACAGAGCAATGAGCCAAGCGACACACAAAGCGAAGTGCTGAGCGAAACTCACAGCAAAGATCCGAGCAAAGATCCGAGCAAAGACCAAACCGAAAGCAACCAATCCACAAGTTCACAACCTTCCCAAAAAGACGAGGAGTACGAAATGAAATACACAATAACAGAGGGCACAGAGACCCTGATAAAGTATCCAGAATATCCCGAAGGAACAATTCCTAAGGATTACGACTATACGGTAAGAATAATTCAAGGCGATAAAGCAATTGAGCTTCCCGTGTATAACGCTGTATACGCGTCCGACTATTTCACAAGAGACGTCTATAACTGGGACCAGCATAGACGCTATGCGGAGTTTGCTTTTTCAGGCGAGCCTGTAACTGTTGAAATCACGGTACATAATAACTTCAAATCCTATTCCGTAATGCCAAGCTCCAAGCAGATTCCTGCAGAGAATTGCAACAACATCATTACCTACACACTCACAGAGCCCTGCACTACGGTTTTAAAGCTCAATAATGACAAGGATACCCACCTCACAATCTTTGCCGAGGCTCCCGAAACCAACCGCCCCGATAAAAACGACCCCAACGTCATCTACTACGAGGCAGGCTATCACGAGGTCGAAACCGGAGTAATCAATCTGGAATCCAATCAGATACTCTATCTCGAGCCGGGTGCGCTTTTGAAGTCGCGACTCAATGTAAACGGTAAAAACGTCAAGGTTTACGGACGCGGAGCTTTTCTGGAGTCCTCTCCCACAAGACTCACAATCGGCGGAACAGCATATATGTGTATGCTCAATAATGCCGAGGACGTTCTCATCGAGGACGTAAGATTTTTAGATGCACACACCTATAACATTGTCACAAACGATGGAAAGAACCTCAATTTGAACGGTGTAAAATTCCTCTGTAATCAGGTGTCCACCGACGGACTCTCCATCTGGAGCTCAGCATGCGGTATGCACCTCAATAACTGTTACTTCAATATAAGCGACAACGCTTTTGTAATCGGCGGAGGTAACGTAGAAGACTTCCTCGTTGAGAATACAATGATTATCACCGACTATGCAATCCTGTTCCCGCAGGGCAAGCTCACAGGCGACCCCCTCGTCTTCAAGAACATCGACGTTCTTCGCTACGGAAGCTTTATGAAGCACGAGTATCCCGAGAACCACGGACAGAAGGACGTATCTCTCGTGCTCGAAAACTGCTGTGCTATAGATAACGACAGAGCGGCAACCTTCCTCAAAATATCCTATGGCTTGGACGCTCCCAAAAACTACGTTCTCAAAAACGTATCCATCCCCCGTATTGCCGGCTCAGCTCTCTATATCAACGCTGACGAAAGAATTGAAAACGCCACGATAACCTTCGATAACGTTTGGGCAGGCGATCAGCTCTTCACCGAAGAGGTTGCAGGAAAGAGAATGACCATCAATCGCGACAAGAACACCGTTATCTTCACCGATACAAAGGATGAAACGGCAGTCTGCATCAAGCGCAACGATACAAAGCTCTCTGAGGAAGTAAAGGTTTATAACACCTATATCGGCGCGCGTAAGATTGAAAGCAAATATAAGCCCTACGAAAAGGACGGCAAGGTCTACGTTTCTGCATACGAACTCCTCGACGCGCTTCTTTTCAAGGATATAAAGGTTGAAAACGGAAAGCTCACCTTCTCCTATAATGACGAGAAGTATGAAATTGCCGTAGCCGATGAAAAGGCAATGGTAGATACCGAAACACTTTCAAGCACCATCAATACCGCTATTAAGGTAGAGGATAAGAAGATATCGGTAACTAACATCAAGAGAAAAGAGGTCAACCTGCTTCGCGACCCCGATTTTGAGGGCGGTCTCTCGATGAATTGGGTAACCAGAAACTTCACCCGCCTTGCTCTTTCAAACGATGCACAGAGCGGAAATAACGCAATCCGCGTCTATGATTATAAGTGGGGTTCTGACGGCGGAATCTATCAGGATATAGCCGACATCCTCCGCCAGTACGGAAAGGGACACTTCAAAATCACTGCATGGGTAAAGAAGGCTGATTCCACCTGTAACAGCACCTACGTCCGTCTTGGTGTGACGAGTGAGTGGAGCATCAAATCCTACGCACAGATGAACGTTACAGACGAATGGCAGCAGATATCCTACACCTACACCTATGACGGTGACCCCAATACTCTCAAAGGATGTATCCTTGTCATCGGTCAAGCAGACGGTTCAACCCGAAACTTCCTGATTGATAACGTTTCCTTGACAAGACTCAACTAAATAAAAAAAGAGCCGATGCTTAAAAGCATCGGCTCTTAAATTTTTTTAGAACAAACCGGAAATCCTTCCGTCCTCGTCAACGTCAATGCGTTCAGCGGCAGGAACCTTGGGAAGACCGGGCATTGTCATAATGTCACCTGTGAGCACAACCACAAATCCTGCGCCTGCAGAGATTTTAACGTTCTTAACAGTAACGGTAAATCCATCGGGAGCACCAAGCTTTGTCGGGTCGTCGGAGAAGCTGTACTGTGTCTTCGCAACACAGATAGGACACTTGCCGAAACCGAGCTCCTCAAGCCTGTCGATCTGCTTTTGTGCGGCAGGAAGAACGTTCACACCGTCACCGCCGTATACCTTCTTGACAACCGCTTCAATCTTTTCGCCTATTGTCATTTCGTCATCATAAGAGAAGGTGAAATTCGGCTTTTCCTCCTCGCAAAGACGGACAACCTCTTTTGCAAGCTCAACACCGCCGTTGCCGCCGTCTGCCCAAACGGTAGAAAGAACAACGTTAACACCGAGCTCCTTACACTTTGCAATGATGAAATCAATCTCATTGTCCGTGTCAGTGGGGAAACGGTTAACCGCAACAACACAAGGGAGTCCGTAAACGTTCTTGATGTTGGAAATGTGCCTCAAAAGGTTTGGGATACCCTTCTCGAGAGCCACCAAATCCTCGTGGTCAAGCTCTTTCTTGGAAAGACCGCCGTGCATCTTCAGCGCACGGACAGTAGCAACGATAACAACAGCCGAGGGGGTAAGACCAGCCATACGGCACTTGATGTCTAAAAATTTCTCTGCACCGAGGTCAGCACCGAAGCCTGCCTCCGTGATAGCGTAATCTGCACATTTCATCGCAAGCTTTGTAGCAGTAACAGAGTTACAGCCGTGTGCAATGTTAGCGAAGGGACCACCATGAACAAACGCAGGAGTGCCCTCAAGTGTCTGTACAAGGTTGGGCTTGAGAGCATCCTTGAGGAGAGCCGCCATAGCACCCTGCGCATTGAGCTGACCGCAGGTGACGGGCTCGTCGTTGTAGGTGTATCCTACGATAATTTTGGAAAGACGCTCCTTGAGGTCGGTGATAGAGCTCGACAAACAAAGAACAGCCATAATTTCACTTGCAACGGTGATGTCAAAGCCGTCCTCACGGGGAACACCGTTAGCCTTTCCGCCAAGACCGTTAACAACAAAACGAAGCTGACGGTCGTTCATATCAACACAACGCTTCCAGGTAATCTTTCTGACGTCGATGTTGAGGGAGTTACCCTGCTGGATGTGGTTGTCAAGCATAGCGGCAAGAAGATTGTTCGCCGCACCGATAGCGTGGAAGTCACCTGTGAAATGGAGATTGATGTCCTCCATAGGCACAACCTGCGCCCATCCGCCGCCTGCCGCACCGCCCTTGACGCCGAAAACGGGGCCCAAGGAGGGCTCGCGGAGAGCCGCAACGGAGTTCTTGCCAATCTTTCTCAGTCCGTCGGTAAGACCGATTGTGGTAGTGGTTTTGCCCTCACCTGCAGGTGTAGGGGTGATTGCAGTAACAAGCACTAACTTTCCGTCGGGCTTTTTGCAATCCTTGAAGAAGGAAACATAGTCGATTTTTGCCTTGTATTTGCCGTACTGCTCGATGTATTCGTCGCCGATACCTGCAGCCTTTGCAATCTCGCCGATAGGCTTCATTTTGCACTGTTGAGCAATCTCAATGTCGGTCATATAAGCCATTTAAATCCCCTCCGATTATTTAAAATATTTAACTGCAGCTTCAAACATCTTAATGTCATAATCGCCCGAAACGTTCTTGTAAAGACCCTTGCCCACACGCTCGGAGTGACCCATCTTGCCGATTACGCGTCCATCGGGAGAGGTGATACCCTCGATAGCGAACATAGAATCGTTGGGGTTGAAGTGAATGTCGTCGGTAGCCTTGCCGTCAAGGTCAACGTACTGGGTAGCAATCTGTCCGTTCTTTGCAAGCTCGCGTATTAAAGCCTCGTCAGCAAGGAACCTACCCTCACCGTGAGATATCGGCACGCTGTAGATGTCGCCGACGTTTGTGAGGCTGAGCCAGGGAGATTTGTTGGATGCAATCCTTGTGCGGACAATTCTTGACTGGTGACGGCCGATGGTGTTGAAGGTAAGTGTAGGACAGTTTTCATCGGTGTCGATAATCTTGCCGTAAGGAACAAGACCAAGCTTTATAAGTGCCTGGAATCCGTTGCAGATACCGCACATAAGTCCGTCGCGGTTTTCGAGAAGGTTTGTAACCTCGTCCTTAACCGCCGCGTTTCTGAAGAATGCGGTGATGAACTTACCGCTTCCGTCAGGCTCGTCACCGCCCGAGAAGCCACCGGGGATGAATACAATCTGGGAGGTGGAAAGCTCTTTTGCAAAATCCTCAACACTGCGCGCAATGCCGTCAGCGGAGAGGTTGTTTATTACCATAATCTTTGGCTCGGCACCAACGTCACGAACAGCCTTCGCACTGTCAAATTCGCAGTTAGTACCGGGGAATACGGGGATAAGAACCTTAGGTTTGGCAACCTTGATAGCGGGAGTAGCCCACTTGTCAACAGAATAGCTGAAATCCTCAACAGGAGCCGCGCCCGAGGGCTTAACGTTGCAACTAAATACGCTCTCAAGCTTGCCTTCATAGATTTCA
>JAZSEP010000099.1:0-23193 GCA_045531755.1 Oscillospiraceae bacterium
CTGTGTATTGCTTAACGTTCAATAAAGGATATCTCGACGGCAACATCGTATGCTTCAAAAGATATATTGCATCGTCAATATCAACATCCTCGCTACCATTCACATCGGCAGATTGGGATATGGGATATCTTGACGGAAGCATCGTATGCTTTAAAAGATATATTGCGTCGTCTATATTTACCACAGAATCTCCGTTCATATCTCCGAGAACAACCTCGCTGTCTGCTGCGGAAACCGTTATGCAGAACAGAGATATTATAATTGCAACAAATATAGCTAGGTACAATTGCTTAAATTTTCTTTTCATTAGCTGTCCCTCTTATTTGCAAGTGCAAGTGCCCTTAAAGCACTTGCACTTGCATTTATAGATTTGATGATTATGCTTTTTTCTTCTTCAAGAAGATAACTACTCCGCAAACTATCGCAACTACCGCCAAGACGGCGACAATAACGATCACAAAAGTTGTAGTGTATTCCTGTGATGATTCCGTAACATCTGCATCTGTATCCCCGGTCGCATTACCCTCGTGAATCAACTTATCAATGCTTTGAGTCTTGGTATAGCTACACAACAAGCAAGTGAATGTTTTTTCACCTTCCTCGTCATATGTTGCTTCCTTGGTAACAACACCGTCGCCCCACGTGTGAACTGCCACGTCGGTTTTATCTCCACAAGCACATTCGTTCCAATGGTTAGTTTCATCGTTCTTCATCGCGTTGTGGTTATGAGTATGAGCAAGAGCCTCCTTGATAACGTAGCCGCAAACGGTACAAGTCTGATCAGTGGTTTCGGTAGCATCCACACCGGGAGTATGTGCAGTTTCATTTTTCTTGTCACCGCAAACCGAGCATTCGTACCAATGCTTTTCTGCATCCTTGTTTCTCTCCATGTTGTAGCTGTGGGTTATAGTTCTCACATATCCGCAAACATCACAATCCGTATCGCAAGCGTTCTTGTAGCTATGCAGCCCCTTATCTTTCGGTGTGTTGCATCCGGAGCAAGAATACCAATGATTATCCGCATCGCTGGACCAAGAAGAACTGTAACTATGTGTGTGTCCAAAAGCAGGGGTAATTACATATTTGCAAACGGTGCAGGTCTGTGCAGTAGTTTCGGTCGCCGCTGCACCTGCGGTATGAGAAGTAGTATCCTTCTTGTCACCACACTTGGAGCATTCGTGCCAATGTGCAGAGGCATCAGAACTCCAAGTTGTCTTATAATTATGGCTGGGAGTATCGCCGGTTTCGAATGTAGCCGTTCCTTTTTCACCGCACACGGAACAGCTTTCATAATAAACTGCCTTTGCTGTGCAGGTTGCCTTTGATTTCAAATAAAGATCGTCAATCTTTTGTGTGTTCACGTGGGCTTTCTTTTCGCCATAATCAAACGTTACCGAACCCTTATCTCCGCAAAAACACGATTTATAATATTTTGCCTTCGCAGTACAAGAAGCTGCCGATGCAAGATATTTATCCTGTACTACCTCTTGATTGTGAGTATGGGGAAGCATATTGCCGTATGGCTGAGCGCAACGAGTACAAACTGCTTTTGCAGTACATGTAGCAGTTCCACCAGTATGTCCGAGTTCTTTACCATTTACATAGGTGTTCTCGCCCATATCGCTACAGGTAGCACAGCAGTAGTAATAGACTGCTGCATCAGTGCAAGTTGCTGATGATTTTTTGTAAGTATCGGAAGTATCTTTTTTCGTGTAAGAGTGTGCGATGGTCGAACCACTTTCATATGTAGTAGAACCCTTGGCATCACAAGTTGCACAGCAGTAATAGTATACTGCTTTAGCGGTACAAGTAGCGTTAGACTTCTTATAAGCATCCGTTGTTACTTGCTTTGTATAAGAGTGAGATTCGGTAGAACCGTGCTCAAATGTAGCCGTACCCGCCTTATCACAAGTAGCGCAGTTCTTGTAGTACACTGCCTTGCTTGTACAAGTAGCAGGCGACTTCAAATATGTAGCTGTAGCATCTTGATCTGTGTAAACGTGCTCAAGCATACTGCCATAAAGCTGATGACAACGCGTACACTCTGCTTGTGTGGTACAAGTAGCAGTTCCACCTGTGTGTCCTAGAGTACTACCATATTCAAAAGTCTTTGTTCCAGTAGCTGTACAGGTTTCGCAACAATATTTGTAAACCGCTTTGCTATCGCAATCCGCATCAGACACCTTGTAAGCATCTTCAATCACTTGTTTTGTGAATGAGTGATTCAGCACTGTTCCGTGCTTATATGTTTCTGTTCCAGCAGCATCGCAAGTTTCACAGCGATACTTATAAACTGCTTGTGCAGTGCAGGTTGCCTTAGAAACCCTATATGCATCAGATGTATCTTGCTTTGTGTAGGAGTGGTCTACTTTAGTACCATAATTAAAGGTTTCCGTTCCTTGTGCTCCACAAGTTGCACAGCTCTTGTAATAAACAGCCGGAGAAGTACAAGTTGCTTCACTCTTTAAGTAAGAGGTATCCTCTTTGGTGAAATTGTGGTTGCATTTTATTTGCACAGAAGAACCGCTTGTGCCCAACGTGGAGGTGCCGGTACTATCTGTGATAAGAACCTGTGCAGAAACAGTCTGTGTGCCGAATGGGGCATCAGCTTTAGCTTTCAACGTAAAGGTAAGAACTGTGCCATTGACGCTTATACCGGGATTAAATGCGATAGCACCATCGCCGGAGCTAACACTAAAATCCGACATGAGTCCACCTGAAAGAGTCCAAGCACCACTGACCAATTCAAAGGCACTACTATCATAGGTGGGTATAATTAAAATACTTTGAACTCCCGTTCCGTTGCTGATTCCAACCGAAAATGTAATTGCTTCTCCACGCGAAGTTGCTCCGTTAGAAGTCACATACGCAGATGCGTTAGTTCCAGCAAAAGCTGTGATCGAAGTGGCTATGCTGAGCATAAGTATAACTAAAACCGTAGTCAAAAGCCTGACGATCGTTTGTCTTTTCATATTGATTCTCCTCCATAACATTTCTTAGACCATCACCACATAATTCTCATTATGTTGTAATGTGATATCAAAAATATAAAAGTGCAATACCATCATACTGCACTCAACAAGACCAATGTAAAAGTTGAAATTTTCATTGGTCTAATTACTATACTTATTTTGTGATTTTTGTTTAAAAATCTCACATTATCGTCTTTTTGGATTGACAAAAGACTTAAAATGTGACACAATATTTTATGTATAGATTATCAACTACAACATAATGAGAATTATGTTGTAGTTTTCTTTTTGTCTATTTAGCACCGCAGAAGCCCTAATTTCTGAATTTGTCTCCGGTGTATCTCGCCCGTTTCCATCGTGTATATTCTCGTTGTGTTCACGCTACTGTGACCGAGAATGTCAGCCAAGCGCACAATATCTTTTTGCAAGCTATAATAGGTGCGTGCAAAAAGATGACGGAGGTTGTGGGGAAAGACTTTTTTCTCCGACACGTTCGCCGTCTTACATAGTTTCTTCATATCATTCCAAATATTTGATCTATCAAGCGGATTGCCGTTCTTTGTTACGAACACGGCACCGCTTTTTATTTTTTGCTCCTTGATATACTGCTTTAAAATCTGACAAAGCCGCTTTGGTAGAAACACCTGTCTACGTTTGCCCTTGCAGTTGATTTCTGCAACACCATGTGATACTGCCTCAACAGTAATGAATCGCACCACGGATACACGGATACCCGTTGAACAAATCGTTTGCATCAATAGATACAAGCGCTCATTTTTCTTCTGCTTTGCCGCTTGTAAAAGTCGGTCATATTCAGCCTTGGTCAATTCCTTGTCCGTTGAAGCAAAAATCTGTTTTTGGATTTTGAGGTTCTTAACCCTTAAATCATACCACCCCATAAAATTGAAAAAACTGTTGAGTGATGAGATTGCGGCATTAACGCTTGCGGGGGCATAATGCTCGCAAAGGTATGATTTATATGCAAGAACCGCTGTTTTACATAGTTCCTGCTCACCAATCCAGGTTTGAAATTCAACCACATCGTGCAAATACTTATTGACAGTGGCTGTCGCTTTTTCCTCATTAATCAGATAGTCGTTGAATGATTTTATTATTTCAGTTGTTATTTTTCTCATATTCTGCATCCTCCTTCTATCCAATTATTTTAACACGAATGGATGAACTTATTGAAATATCGGTTATTACGAATATTGTACCATGATACGCCAAAAAGCAAACAACCGATAAGTATACTTCTACACTTATCGGTTGAATCTAAGAACGATTTTTAATCTCTTTAACTATTTTTATTATCTCTATTATCCGTAGTTGGTCGTATGTAGAGAGACCGCCCATTTCATTTTGAATGATTTTGCTGTTACTATAAGCACCTGTTTGCACCAACAGCTCATCCGCAGTAACGTTCAATATTTCACATATTCTTGCAACTATCACTATGCTCGGTAATTGCTTTCCGCATTCTATACGGCTTAGATATTTTTCCGATATATCAATTTTCCCAGAAAGTTCTGATTGTGTCATATGGGCTGCTTTCCTCAAATATGCAATTCTTTTTCCAATTATTTCTTTTGATATTAACATTGTTGTATACTCCCAAACGACATCATATATTACAAATGGTGGGCAGAAAGCGGTTCTTTTCCTCTCATAGAAATGTGCTTCCTGTCGTGGAACTTATCAAGCACATTGATTTCATTCACCTGTTTTGCGACGTCGCTGACTAATAGATTTATATAGTTCTGTGTTATATCTAAGCTTGAATGACCTAACAGTTTTGAGAGTGACACGACGTTGCCTCCGCTCAGAATCCATTGTTTCGCAAAGGTGTGTCTATACCTATGGATGCCTGTTGTCTCTACGCCGCGCTTTTTATTATACTCATAGAGCTTATGATAGCAGGTGCTTTTAATCAGTTGTTGACCGAAGACGTTGCAAAATAGGTAGTCTTCATTTGATTTATGCTGTCGATATTTTAGGTACTCAGTCAGAATATTTACCATTGTTTGATTTAGCGGAACTATCAATGGTTTTCTATTTTTAGTCACATTCACATAGACGACATTATTATCAAAATCGATATCCTTGACCTTTATATGCATCAAGCTTCTTTGTCTCACGGCAGTTGAAAACAAGAAGTTAGTCATAACCCAGCACTGATATTCAGTGAAAGAGCATTTCTTTAAATCAGGCTTCTTAAGCAATAACCTCAGTTCCTGCTCATCGTACGTCTCCACGTGCGATTTATCGACCTTTATTGACTTCATTTTAAAAGGCTCAATATAGCCCTCATTCATAAGAAAATGCAATGTGGTTATCAAATCTCGCAGGTATGAGTTAATACTGACATCATTGTTAAGCGTTGCCTTCAAGTGCAAGACATATCTGTTATATTCATTTTCGTTGAGTCTTTCTATTGACATTTCAGGGTCGAAAAACTTGAAAAACTGTGTATAGCTTTGGCGATAATGGGTGATAGTTCCTTGTCTTAAATTACGCTGTCGGCAATACTCCAGATACCTATCACACCCCTCTTCAAAAGTAATAGATTTTGTTGCTATCATTTTCAGTTTGTGCATTGTAACATACCTCACTTTTAACATAAAAAATATAGACACATCATCAAAGAAAACTCTAAAATGATGTGTCTAACTTTTTATTTATTGGTTTTTTGCAACAGGTCTTTTACAAGTTGCCCGAAAGCTTTAAAAAGCTTTATAAACACTTATTTATTAAGTGCTTCGTTTACTGCAACTGCGCATGCAACTGTCATACCAACCATGGGGTTGTTACCTGCGCCGATGAGACCCATCATCTCAACGTGTGCAGGAACGGAAGAAGAGCCTGCGAACTGTGCGTCGGAGTGCATTCTTCCCATTGTGTCGGTCATACCGTAGGAAGCGGGGCCTGCAGCCATGTTGTCAGGATGGAGAGTTCTTCCTGTACCGCCGCCGGAAGCAACGGAGAAGTACTTCTTACCCTGCTCAACACATTCCTTCTTATATGTGCCTGCAACGGGGTGCTGGAAGCGTGTGGGGTTGGTGGAGTTACCTGTGATGGAAACGTCAACGCCCTCTTTGTGCATGATAGCAACACCCTCACGAACGTCGTCTGCACCGTAGCAACGAACCTTTGCGCGCTCGCCGTTAGAGTATGCTGTTTCTTTTACTATCTCAAGCTTACCTGTGTAGTAGTCAAACTTAGTCTGTACGTAGGTAAATCCGTTGATTCTGGAGATAATCTGTGCGGCATCCTTACCGAGACCGTTGAGGATAACGCGAAGGGGCTCTTTACGAGCTTTATTTGCACTTCTTGCAAGTCCGATAGCGCCTTCAGCAGCTGCGAAGGACTCGTGGCCTGCGAGGAATGCGAAGCACTTTGTTTCTTCTCTGAGGAGCATTGCGCCGAGGTTACCGTGGCCGAGACCAACCTTACGGTCGTCAGCAACGGAGCCGGGGATACAGAAGGACTGAAGTCCGAGACCTATCTTCTCTGCAGCCTCTGCAGCGGATTTAACCTGATCCTTGATAGCGATAGCACAGCCTACAACGTATGCCCAGCCGGCGTTCTCAAAGCAGATAGGCTGAATGCCTTTAACGATGTTATAAGCGTCAACGCCTGCTTTGTCGCAGATTTCCTTAGCTTCCTCAATGGAGGAAATGCCGTGTTTATTAAGTTCTGCGTTGATTTGGTCTATTCTTCTTTCATAACTTTCAAACAAAGCCATTGTCAAAATCCTCCTTCAATTATTCTTCACGGGGATCGACGAGCTTTGCAGCGTCATCAACTCTACCGTACTGGCCGCTTGCTTTAACGAGAGCCTCGTTAGCGTCTGTGCCCTTTTTGATCATGTCCATCATTCTGCCGAGGTTAACGAACTTGTAGCCGATAATCTCGTCGTTCTCGTCAACTGCAACGTGGGTGATATAACCCTCTGCGAGCTCGAGGTAACGGGGACCCTTAACCTTTGTAGCGTAGGTTGTACCTACCTGAGAACGAAGTCCTTTACCGAGGTCCTCAAGACCTGCACCAATCGGGAGACCGTCCTCGGAGAAAGCTGTCTGTGAACGTCCGTAAACTATCTGCAAGAACAACTCTCTCATTGCTGTATTGATAGCATCACAAACGAGGTCTGTGTTGAGAGCCTCGAGGATTGTTTTGCCAATGAGAATTTCAGATGCCATTGCTGCGGAGTGGGTCATACCGGAACAACCGAGTGTTTCAACGAGTGCCTCCTCGATGACGCCTTCCTTAACGTTGAGTGTCAGCTTACATGCGCCCTGCTGAGGTGCACACCAGCCCACACCGTGAGTAAGACCGGAAACTTCTTTGATTTCCTTGACCTGTGTCCATCTTCCCTCTTGAGGAATGGGAGCAGGTCCGTGATATGCGCCTTTTGCGAGAGGGCACATCTTCTCTACTTCATGCGAATACTTCATGATAAGTAATGCTCCTTTCAAGCTGTTTTATATTATGCTTGTCCGCGTGTAATTGCGGACACCAGCTTTATTTGCGTCTGCCGTATTACACACATAAGACATTATACTATAAAAACCGTTAATTATCAAGAGTATTTTTTATCTTTTTTACTTTACTATTCTCTTAATATATGATAAAATAGTAAGGATTTGAATATGTTTTTATATATCACTTTATTTTTGAAGGTGCTTTTATGGATAAATTGAGCATTGGCATTATCTTTGGCGGTAACTCTACCGAATATGAAGTTTCGCTTGTTTCCGCTTCGTCGGTTATACGAAACATTGACAGAGAGCGTTTTGACGTTTCGATGATCGGTATCTCACGTGACGGAAGATGGTTTTCCTATTTCGGCGACGTTGACAGCATCGAAAACGGTAGCTGGATCGATTCCGAAAAAAAGGTTCCTGCCTTTATCTCCCCCGACAGCACGAAAAAGTGTCTGTTTGAGATAAGGGGTGGTGAGCTTGTCAGTATAAAGCTTGATGCGGTTTTCCCCGTGCTTCACGGCAAAAACGGTGAGGACGGAACCGTTCAGGGACTTTTGGAGCTTGCAGAAATCCCCTACGTCGGTTGCGGTGTTCTTGCAAGCGCAGTCTGTATGGACAAGGAACTCACGCACATCGTTTTGACGCATCACGGTATTCCCAACGCCCGTTGGAAGTGCCTCAGAAAAGAGTATCTTGAGGACTTTGAACAGTTTGCAGAGGACGCTGAAAGAGCGCTCGGTTATCCGATGTTTGTTAAGCCTGCAAACGCAGGTTCTTCGGTTGGAATCTCCAAGGCAAAGGACAGAGCCGAGCTCAGAAAAGCAGTCGAGCTTGCATTTACCGTTGACGAAAAGGCTTTGGCCGAGGAATTTATCGACGGCGTTGAGGTTGAGTGTGCCGTTATGGGAAATTCAAGACCCACGGCTTCGGTTCTGGGAGAGATTGTTCCCTGCAACGAGTTTTATGACTATGAAGCAAAGTATCAGGCAGATTCCGAAACCCACATTCCTGCACGTTTGAGCAACGAGATGACAAAGCTTGTTCAGGACACTGCGGTGAAGGCGTATATCGCTTTGGGTTGCAGAGGGCTGACAAGGGTGGATTTCTTTGTGAAGGCTGACGGAAGCATCGTTCTCAACGAGCCCAACACCCTTCCCGGTTTCACCTCAATCAGCATGTATCCCAAGCTCAGACAGGCTGACGGCACTTCCTACAAAGACATAATCACACAGCTTATCGAATTTTCGCTCGAATAAGGAGTAGATTTTATGGATAACCGTCCAATCGGTGTTTTTGATTCGGGACTCGGCGGACTTTCCGTTGTAAAAGAGCTGAGAAAGATTCTTCCAAACGAAGACATTATATACTTTGGCGATACAGGCAGAGTTCCCTACGGCACGCGAGGAAAGGACACTATTCTGCGCTATGCTTCGCAGGATATCGCCTTTCTGAAAAGCCACGACGTTAAGATGGTGGTTGCCGCTTGCGGTACCGTCAGCTCGACCATAACAGACGATATGGTGAAGGGCATCGGTGTTCCGTATACGGGAGTAGTGGTTCCTGCCGCACAGAGCGCGTGTGCCATGAGTGCAACGGGCAGAATCGGCGTCATCGGCACTACCGCCACCATACGCAGTATGTCGTTTGGCAGAGCCATCCGCAGCATCCGTCCGAGCAGTGTTGTAATCGGCAAGGCTTGTCCGTTGTTTGTTCCGCTTGTTGAAAACGGATTGATTGACAAGGACAACGAGATTACGAAGCTCACAGCAAAGATGTATCTTGAGGATATAAAGAAGGAAAACGTTGACACCCTCATTCTCGGTTGTACACATTTCCCGATAATATACGACATAATCTCCGAGGTTATGGACTATTCGGTAGTCCTTGTGGACCCCGGAAAAGCAACCGCAGAATATGTTAAAAAGTATCTTTTGCAAAACAGCCTGCTTTCTGACAACACAAAGTCCGGATATGAGCGTTTCTTTGTGAGCGACTCGGTCGAGGATTTTGCAAAGACAGCCTCCATCTTTTTGGGCTACAATGTCAGCGGAGAGGTTGAGCGCGTGGACATAGAAAGGTTTTAGAAATGAAGAAAAACGCTACCATCTACATACTCGGCACGCAGTACGTAGATGATGACAAGGATTTTGTGGAGCTCACCACCGAGGGTGAGTTTCGCAAAAAGGACGGTAGTTTCTTCCTCACCTACAGCGAGGACGAGCTGTCGGGCGTGAAGGGTTCAAAGACGACGATAAAGATTGACGGGGACAAAAAGGCTGTAATTATGAAAAACGGCGACTCCCATTCGACCCTCATCATTGAACCCGAAAGAAGAAATCTGTGCCGATATGAAACCGAATACGGTGACATTTTGTTTGGCATCAGCGACTGCGACATCTGCTGTGAGCTTGATGACAACGGCGGCGCGGCAAAGCTCAAATACAGTCTTGACGTAAACTCGGGGCTTGTGAGCAAGAACGAGCTTGATATAAAAGTAAGGTTAAACTGACGATATACCGAAAGGACACATGATATGTTTTTAAAAGCAAAAGCACAAATTGCCGACTGTCTTACAGTCGCGCTCAAAAAGGCTATTGAAGGCGGCAAGCTTCCCGAGGGAGAGATTCCCGAATTTGCCATCGAGGTTCCTGCCGACAGCACACACGGAGATTTTGCATCCAACGTTGCGATGGTTTCCGCAAGGACCTTCCGCAGAAGCCCCAAGATGATTGCAGATGCAATCGTTGAAAATCTGGAGCTTGAAGGCACCTGTCTTTCTCGATGTGAGGTTGCAGGAGCAGGATTTATCAACTTCTTCCTCGCTGACAGCTGGTATGGCGACAGCGTGAAGGCTGTTCTTGATCAGAAAGAAAATTTCGGCCGTTCCGATTTCGGAAAGGGCAAAAGATATATCGTCGAATACGTTTCCGCAAACCCCACAGGACCTATGCACATCGGTAACGCCCGCGGCGGTGCTATCGGCGACGGCTTGGCTTCGGTTCTTGACTGGGCAGGCTTTGAGGTTTGCAGAGAGTTCTACATCAACGATGCCGGAAACCAAATTGCAAAGTTTGCTTTGTCTTTGGATTTGAGATACCAGCAGCTTTACAAGGACGGCGTTGAGATGCCCGAGGACTCCTATCACGGTGAGGACATCGTAAATCACGCAAAGGCTTTCGCTGAAATTCACGGCGATAAATTTATGACAGCCGACGAGGACGAGCGCAGAAACGCGCTTGTTGAGTTTGCGCTCCCGAAGAACATCGAAGGTCTTGAGAGAGATCTGAAGAAGTACCGCATTGTTTACGACAACTGGTTCAAGGAATCCACCCTCCACAACAACGGAGAGGCAAAAAAGGTCGTTGATATGCTCACCGAACGCGGATACACCTACGAGCAGGACGGCGCAATTTGGTTCAAGGCAGAGCAGTTTGGTGCGGACAAGGATTTCGTTCTCCGCCGTTCCAACGGATTCTTCACCTACGTTGTTCCAGACATTGCTTACCACTACAACAAGCTTGTCACAAGAAACTTTGACATTGCGATAGACGTTCTCGGAGCTGACCACCACGGATACGTTCCGCGACTTAAAGCCGCTTTGCAGGCGCTCGGAATTGACCCCGAAAGACTCAACGTGGTTTTGATGCAGATGGTTCGTCTTGTACGCGGCGGAGAAACCGTTAAGCTCTCCAAGCGTTCAGGAAAAGCCATCACACTTGTTACACTTCTCGACGATATCCCGATTGATGCGGCTCGTTTCTATTTCAATCTCAGAGAAGCAAACTCTCAGTTTGACTTTGACCTTGACCTTGCGGTAGAACAGTCTTCGCAGAATCCCGTTTACTATGTTCAATACGCTCACGCGCGTATCTGCAGTATCCTCAAAAACCTCAAGGCAGAGGGCGTTGACACCACAGCTTGTGCCGACAACGCAGGCGAGCTTCTCGTTTGTGACGAGGAAAAACAGCTCATCCGCCATCTTTCCTTTATGCCCGTACAGATTATTGAAGCGGCAAAGGACTATGACCCGTCGAAGATGACGAGATACGCTACCGAGCTTGCTACTCTGTTCCACAAGTTCTACAACGCTTGCCGTGTTAAGTGCGATGATGAAAAGCTGATGCAGGCACGACTCGCACTCTGCATTGCAGTCAAGACCGCTATACAAAACGTTCTCACCCTTTTGAAGATTGACGCCCCCGAAGTAATGTAAGTGGAGTGATTTTGTGTTTCGTTTTGAGCCTTTGGGTGAAAAGCTGAAGATTTGTGTTTCCGACGAGCACTCCTTTGGTACAGACGCGTTTCTTCTCTCGGATTTTGTAAAGCCGAAGAAAAACGACGTCGTGTATGATTTAGGCACGGGATGCGGTATCATTCCTCTGCTCTGGTTTCGCACGACGCCGCCGAAGAAGATTTTTGCGGTGGACATTCAGCCACAGGCGATTGAACAGCTGAACATCACCGTCGGCGAAAACCGCATCGGCGACACTCTCTTCCCTGTCTGCGCCGACCTTAAGGGGATAAAGACGACCGAGCCTGCTGACGTCGTTGTATGCAATCCGCCCTACAAAGCGGCGGGCGCCGGCATTATAAGCGAGCTTTCGGCAGAGCAGATTGCGCGTCACGAAACCCTGTGTGACATATATGACGTCACTGCCGCGGCGGCAAGGCTGCTGAAATTCGGCGGAAGGCTTTGCATCTGTCAACGGCCCGAGCGGTTGTGCGACGTGATTGACGCTATGAAAAAAAGCGGTATTGAGCCAAAGCGTTTGCGCTTTGTTCAAAAAGACTCCAAATCTGCGCCTTGGCTTTTTTTAATCGAGGGTAAGAAAGGGGCGAAGCCGTTTTTGACCGTTGAAAAACCGTTTCTTATAAACGAAGGCTTGGAGCCTTCCGAGGAAACAAAGAAACTTTACCGTCCGGAGGGATGAAGATGAGCGGAAAGCTTTTTGTGGTGGGAACCCCCATTGGAAATCTCGGGGACTTTTCGCCGAGAGCCATTCAGACTCTGAAGGACGTTGACCTCATTGCGTCCGAGGACACAAGAGTCACGCTGAAGCTTTTAAATCATTTTGATATAAAAACGCCTATGGTCAGCTACCACGACCACAACATCCGTGAGAAAGGCGAGGCAATCGTCCGCGAGATACAAAGCGGAAAGAATGCCGCTATCGTTACCGACGCAGGTATGCCCTGCATCTCCGACCCCGGAGAAGATTTGGTCAGATTGTGTGCTGAAAACGGCATAGTCGTTGAGGTCGTTCCCGGTCCGAGCGCTGTCATCTCTGCTCTTGCGGTTTCGGGACTTATCACCTCGCGCTTTTCCTTCGAGGGTTTTTTATCCACCTCAAAAAAAAGCAGAACCGAGCATCTTGAGTCGCTTGTAAGCTACCCCAACACCCTCATTTTTTACGAAGCTCCTCATAAATTGGTGGCGACTCTGAAGGATTTTCTCGAATACTTCGGTGACAGAAAAATTTCTCTTGCAAGAGAGCTCACGAAGATTCACGAGGAGGTATTTCGCACCACCGTTTCGGCAGCGTTGGAGTTCTATGAGCATCACACGCCGAAGGGCGAGTTTGTCCTGGTGCTTGAGGGCGCGCCGAAATCCGAGCCCGAGGATATTCTCTCCTTTGATGATGCGGTAAGGCTCGTAAATCAGATGGTTGAGGGCGGAAAGCCTTTGTCTATGGCAGCTAAAGAGGTCGCGCAGGCTACGGGCTACAAGAAAAACGACCTATATCAACGCATAGTAAAAAACGATTGACATATAACAATATCTGAGCTTATAATTTTATTACAATTAAAGATAGTTCCGCTAAACGCGGAACTATTATTTTTAATCAGGAGGTGAAACCGGATGGACGCGGACAGTTTAGGGCGATTATACATTTTTATAACGGGAGGAAGCTGTTATGACACAGACAATCTTGCTCGATCTGCTGGAGAAAAAGGAATTTATGACCATAAGAACTGTTATGGGCGTTATGAATCCGGTAGACCTTGCACACCTGCTTCGCGACCTGCCTGAAGATAAGCTTGCGGTGACCTTTCGGCTCATTGCAAAGGAAAAGGCGGCAGAAGCATTTTCCTATATGGAATCCGACGAGCAGGAAGCCCTGCTCAACATATTCACCAATGCCGAAATCAAGAATATTCTCGAAGAGATGTACACCGACGACGTTGCAGACCTTCTTGAAGATATGCCGGCAAACGTTGTGAACAGAATTCTTGATAACCTTGACCGCGACACGCGCGCGGTTATAAACACCATTCTGCGCTACCCCGAGGACAGCGCAGGAAGCATTATGACAACCGAATACATCGACCTTCGACCCGGTATGACCGTCAGCGATGCTATCACCAAGATTCGCAGGGTCGGCATACACAGCGAAACCATCTATACCTGCTACGTTACTCAAAGCGGAAAGCTTATCGGCGTTGTGAGTGCAAAAGACCTTTTGACAAGCTCTGACGCCTGCACCATCGCCGAGCTTATGGAAACCAATGTCATCACCGTCAATACCCACGACGACAAGGAAATCGTTGCAGACCTTTTCAACAAGTACGGTCTGCCCGCTCTTCCCGTTGTGGATTCCGAATTCTGCATCGTCGGTATCGTAACCTTCGACGACGCTTTCGAGGTCATCACCGAAGAGGCGACCGAAGACATTTCGAAGATGACGGCGGTAACGCCAAACGACACACCCTACCTCAAAACAGGCGTTTTCTCGCTGTTCAAGTCGCGTATTCCGTGGCTATTGATACTTATGATTTCTTCCACCTTCACGGGTTGGATTATAAGCTATTTTGAGGATTCTCTCGCGGCGTCCATCGCGCTTACCGCGTTCATCCCGATGCTGATGGGCACGGGCGGTAACAGCGGTTCGCAATCCTCGGTCACCATAATCCGCGGAATATCGCTCGGTCAGGTGGATTTCAAGGACATCTTCAGCGTTATCTACAAGGAACTGCGTGTTGCGTTTTTGTGCGGCGTTACCCTTGCCGTTGCAAATTTTATAAAAATCTGGCTTGTGGACATCTTGCTTTTAAAAACCGACGGGCTTTCGCTCGCAATTGCCGCCGTGGTGTGCATCACCCTCGCCGTGACGGTAGTCTTTGCAAAGTTTATCGGCTGTACCCTGCCGATTCTCGCAAAGAAGATAGGCTTTGACCCTGCGGTTATGGCAAGCCCGTTTATAACGACCCTCGTCGACGCGCTGTCGCTTTTGGTATACTTTAAAATCGCAGTTATAATGCTCGGAATATAAAAATCAAGGCAGACACTCTTGTGTCTGCCTTTTCTTATTCTTCTTCGGGTTCGGGAATTTCGACCTTTACCTTTATCTTTTCAACTCGTTTTTCGCCGACCTCGTGGATGGTTACGGTCATTGGGGCGTATTCAAAGCTTTCGCCCTCTTCGGGAATCTTTTTCATCTCCTCAAGCACCCATCCGCCGACGGTGTTGCTTTCGGGTTCGAAGTCCTTGAGTTCGATTTCAAGCTCCTCGAGCATATCGAAAACGTTTAAGTCTGCGTCGACTATATATTCGTTATCGTCAAGCTTGACAATCGTTTCGATAACCTCGTCCTTTTCATCCCAGATTTCGCCGACAAGCTCTTCGACGATATCCTCAAGCGTTACGATACCGACTGTTCCGCCGTAGGAATCGGTAACAACCGCCATATGAATTTTGGACATCTGCAATTCGCGCATAAGCGAGGATATGAGCTGTTTTTCGGGGACGAAGATGGTTTTTCTTGTGAGGCTTCGTATATCTACCTCGTTGCCGTTTATCAGCTCTCGGAAAAAGTCTCTCTCCCAGAGAACGCCGATTATACTGTCAACGGTTTTTTCATATATCGGGATTCTCGAATAGCGATGCTCCATAAACAGAGCCTTAATTTCCTCAACGCTGTCGTTGACATCAGCGGCTACGAGGTCAACTCGCGGAGTGAGAATCTCGTCAACGGTAATTTCCTGAAATTCAAGCGCCGACTGCAAGAGCTCGCTTTCGCTTTCCTGCAAAACGCCTTCGTCTTCAATCTCTTCAATAATGAATTTAAGCTCTTCCTGGGTTACGCTCGGTGTGTCTTCGTCGCCTTTTTTGCTCTTTACAAGCGACTGAAGCTTTGTGAACACCCACACAAGCGGAGTGAGCACCACCATTACCGCATTAAGAGGTGCGGCAAAGTTCATCGTCACCTTTTCGCTGTTTTCCTTTGCGTATGATTTGGGAAGTATCTCTCCGAAGATGAGCACTACTATCGTCATAACAACCGTTGATATTGCTGCTCCTGCGGCTCCGAAAAGCTTTGTGAATATAACGGTGCCGATGGATGCCGATGCTATATTGACGATGTTGTTTCCTATGAGGATTGCCGACAGCATTCTGTCAAAGTCCTCTGCTATCTTCAGTGCTCTTTCTGCCTTGCGGTTACCGTCTGATACATAGTTCTTCAAGCGTATTTTATTAACACTCGAAAACGCTGTCTCCGATGCGGAGAAAAACGCTGACAATGCTGTCAGCACCACAAGAAGTATATACTGTCCTAAATTCGCGGGGTCGTCCAAAGTATTTCACTCTCCTAAAAAATTAATCGTGGGTATTATATCATACTTATGTAAATATTGCAAGTATCAGGTTTTTGCAAAGGTCAGCGCCGTCACGCGTCTTGCTCCCGCCTTATAGAGCATCTTCGCGTTTTCCCTGAGTGTTGCTCCCGTAGTGACAATATCATCCACAAGCAGAATGCTCTTTCCGTCCACATCCTTTACAACCTTGAAGGCGCCTTTCAGATTCGTTTTTCTCTGTGCTGCTCTGAGGGATTTCTGCGGTGCAGTTTCGCGAATTTTGCGCAGAACGCCCTTTTCAAACTTAAGCCCCAAGCGGTTCGAGATTATCTTTGCAAACACTGCCGATTGATTGAATCCGCGTTTTACGGTTGCTCTTCTCGTCATCGGAACGTATGCTACAAGGTCAAAGGGTGTCTTCGAATGAAGTTTTTCTGCTTCATCCGCAAGAAGTCGGCCCACCTTTTTACAAACGGTCAGGCTATGTCTGAATTTTATACAATTTATTACTCCCTTCACAGAGCCTTCGTAGCTGTACAGAGAGGTACAGTCAAAGTCGAGCGAATGAAAGTCTATGTAGTTTCTCCTCGAATTGAAATCCTTTACGCATTTTGGGCAAACGAGCGTGTTGTTTTCAACCACCTCGAAACAGCATATACATCTTGGCGGGTAGATAATATCTGCTAATCTCACAGGCTATCCCTCATCTTCTCAAATTCCTCGTCCACAAATTTTCTGAGGTTTGTGTATCGGTCGGTCTTGCGCTTGTTTGCGACCATCTGTGCTACCGTTCCCTCTTCACCGAGGATTATCAGTATCTTTTTTGCCCTTGTTACCGCGGTATACAAAAGATTTCTGTAGTGAAGCTTTGCGTGTTTTCCCATAAGAGGAAGGATTACTGCGTCAAACTCGCTTCCCTGGCTCTTGTGCACCGTTATCGCGTAGGCGGTTTCTATCTCGTTTAGCTGGTCAAAGGAATATTCCGCAACCCTGTCGTCAAAGCGAATCTTCATCGTGGCAAGGCGTTTATCAAGCGCGATTATCTCACCGATGTCGCCGTTATACACCCCTGCTCCCCTTTCGCCGTCGTCCTTCGTCCAGTTTATATCGTAGTTATTTTTTATCTGCATAACCTTGTCGCCCTGACGGAATATTATACCGCCAAAGCTATGCTCGGGCTTCATCATATCCGAGGGATTGAGCACCTGCTGGAGCGCGGCGTTGAGGTTATGGGTGCCGAGTTCTCCCATTTTACTTGGGCAGAGCACCTGTATATCCCATTTGGGTGAAAAGCCGTATCGGGTGGGAAGACGCTTTGAAACAAGAGAAATCAGCGTATCCGCCGCCTTATGAGGCAGAGCTTCCGGCATAAAGAAAAAGTCTTTGCTTCTGACCTTGAGTTCGGGCATCTCGCCGCTCACTATACTGTGCGCATTGGTAATGATAAGGCTTTCTGCGGCTTGGCGGAAAATCTGTGTCAGGGTCACGGTGGGGAGTCTTTCGCACGCCAGAAGGTCGCCGAGCACGTTTCCGCATCCCACAGAGGGAAGCTGGTTGGAGTCGCCCACGATTATGAGTCGGCATCCGAGGGGCATTGCCCGAAGCAGCGCTTCGAACAAAAGTATATCAACCATCGAGAATTCGTCAACAATCACGACGTCGCAGTTCAGCGGATTTTTTTCGTCGTGTACAAATTTTGAACGCTCGCTGTCACGGTAGTCCACCTCTAAAAGCCGGTGGATTGTTTTTGCCTCGTAGCCCGTGAGCTCGGCTATTCGTTTTGCGGCGCGTCCCGTGGGTGCGGCAATCTCCACGCGCAGTCCCTGTTTTTTATAAAGTGAGATTATTGCGTTAAGTGTGGTGGTCTTTCCCGTACCGGGTCCGCCTGTCAGAATTAAAATTCCTTTATTCATCGCCATACGGATAGCCTCGCGCTGAAGCTGTTCGTATTTTATTTTATCCTTTTTCTCGAGCTCGTCTATCCATCTATCAGGGTCTGTGTTATTATCTGCAAGGTTTGCAAGAAGGGTCGTGCGCATTGCGCAGTATCTCTCGGCGGTGTAAAGCTGTGAGAGATAGAGGTATTCTTTGCGATTTATATTACAATAGGAAAGAACGTCGGTTTCTATCATACTGTTGACACACAGCTCTACGTCAAGTCGGCTTGCGCCCAGAAACTCCGTGCTTATATCAACAACCTTATCATAAGGAAGGCAGGTGTGTCCGTTTCTGCTGTTATAGTACAGCGCGTGGGCTATTCCTGCTTTTATGCGGTGGGGACTGTCGGACGATATTCCGAGCTCCGTTGCAATCTCGTCGGCTTTTTCAAAATCAATTCCTATTCCCTCGTCACAAAGGACGTACGGATTTTCACGGATTACGTCTGCTGAAGAAGCGCCGTATCTTTTCCATATCCTGACACTGTGAACAGGAGATATTTTATATGCAGAAAGAAACATCATAACTGCGCGGATACCAAAAACTCTTTTGAGCTCTGCGTTTATCGCTTGTGCCTTTGCAGGAGAAACACCGCGCACCTTCGTGAGCCTTTCGGGGTCCTTCTCAGCTATTTCAAGGGTATCCGCACCGAACTCTTCCACCAGACGACGCGCCAAAACAGGCCCGATACCCTTGACCGTGCCTGAAGAAAGATATTTGAGCATCGCGTGAGCAGTCGACGGAAGTCTGCGCTCGGTGAGAATAACCTTGAACTGTCTGCCAAAGTTCGAGTGAACGACGTAGCTTCCCGTGAGGTCAACCTCTTCGCCTTCCTCGATGCCTGTTATCTCCCCTACTGCAGTTATGAGCTCGCCGTCGGAATCTATCTCCATTACGGTGAAGCCCGTTTCCTCGCTTCGATAGACTATGTGCTCGACAATGCCCGAAATTTTTATCTGTTCGGTGTTTTCCATAGCTTCTCCAAGAATGTTTGTGGTTTAATTATAGCATAATTCATTGTGATTATCAATGATATATCGTCTACGACAATATGATATAATCTCCGTCCCTTTTATAATCCGAAGGTATATATCATCCGTTCTGCGAGGAACGGATATCATTGAAAAAAGTCACCTTTGTCAGTAGACAAAAGTGACTTTTTTCTTGCGAAAGAGCAGTATAACGGTGTGTAAACGGGGCAAAAAAAGTGAAAAGGTGCGTGAATTAGCACTTATACACATAGAAGTTCCAAACACAATTGCTGCTTTCACCAGCCGCAAATTCATACTGCACATTATCAATCGTCACGGTGTATACCGGAACTTCATAAGAAAGACCATTTACTTGAACACGTTGTTTTGTATCAATCCATTGGTAATCGAAAATGTTAACACCAAATAATTTGGTATCCCCGTCAATGCCGGTTCTTTCTAACTGCCAACTTTTGCTTTTCCACATTTTCATTTTTCGTTCTCCTTTGCGGTGTTGACAGAGGAAATGAGCATAACTCGAATGCTTGTGCAAGCGGAGTCAAGGGATTTATATTCTTCTTCGGATATATAATTTGTCTTGAACAGCAGTTCCAACCAATATCCGGTTTCATTTGCTTCTTTGAGAGCAATTTGGAGTTTAGCAATAAAGTCTGCTTTCCCATGAGCATATTGCGCTTCACGGATATTTGCACCGATGGAAGTGCCACTTCTGCCGATTTGGTTAGAAATAATGGATTCCCGTTTTTCCTTCAAATATTTTACAAGATTTATGATGGATACAGCGAAATCCATTGATTGTGTTCTTAACTTGCTTTCAGACATATAGGCACCTCCTATTCGAATATATTATACCATAAGCATCTGTAATAAGCAACATTCTGTGAAGTTTGGGCAACGCCCAAGTGAAGCAGCGGCAATGCCGCTGTGAAGCATTGTGCTTCGCACAATGTGAAGTTAAGTGTGCCACCCACACCCGCAGGCACTTCACTGCGCAGCAACTTCACGATGCATTAGCATCGCTTATCGTGCCGCAAGGCACACTTAGTTCGAAAAAAGAGTCTTATGTCTGATAGACAAAAGACTCTTTTTTCGTGGTGTACGCTAAGGAACTCGAATCCCTGACCCTTTGCACGTCAAGCAAATGCTCTACCAGCTGAGCTAAGCGTCCGTAACAGTAATTATTATACTTATTGGTAGTTTGAAAGTCAAGGGGATTTTTGTTTTTTTAATCATTTTGGGCAAATATGCAACATTGTTAAATAAAAAACTTGACAAAAGTGCCTAAATAGTTATACAATATGTATTGGAATATTTATAGCATTTTTAATGTTTTATTGAATATTTTATCTCCCGATTAGGATTTCAGCGTTTTAAATTTGTCTTTTCTATATATTTTTAGCGGATTGGGGCTTCTCTTTCCGCAGTTTTGACATATTTATATATCTCCACTTCCTTTTCGGGTATCATTCTGCCTATATGGCGTATTTTATCGAAAAGGAGGTTTTTTTGTGACATTTGAATTGCCAATGGTAATCCTATTCTGTGCCATCACCGCAGCTGTCGTTGCTGTGATAGCCATTCCTATAGCGGTTAAATGCGGTATCTCCTATCGCAAAAAGGTTGCTGAGGCTGAAATCGGCTCCGCAGAGGAAGAAGCAAGAAAGATTGTTAACAACGCATTAAAAGCAAGTGAAGCAAAGAAAAAAGAGGCTCTTATAGAAGCTAAAGATGAAATCTATAAGATGCGTCAAGAAACTGAAAAAGAACTCAAAGAACGTCGCAGCGAGGTTCAAAGACAGGAACGCAGACTGCAACAAAAGGAAGAATCTCTTGACAAGAAGCTTGACAACATCGAAAAGAAGGAAGAAGTTCTTCAGGAAAAACTCCACGACGCTGACGAAAAGCTGGCTGAAGTAAACGAAATCAAGAAGCATCAGTTTGAAATGCTCGAAAAGATTTCAAACTACACCGCCGAGCAGGCTAAGGAAGCTATTCTTGAGGCTCTTGACAAGGAGCTCGTTCACGAAAAGTCGCTCAAAATTGCCGCTTACGAGCAGCAGTACAGAGAGGAATCCGAACAGAAGGCTCGCGACATTATCTCGGTTGCTATCCAGAGATATGCCGCTGACCAGGTTGCTGAAGCTACCGTTTCTGTTGTTCCGCTCCCCAACGACGATATGAAGGGCCGTATCATCGGCCGTGAGGGCAGAAATATCCGTGCTCTTGAAACCGCTACGGGCGTTGATCTTATCATTGACGACACTCCCGAGGCTATCACAGTTTCGAGCTTTGACCCCGTCAGACGCGAAATTGCCCGTTTGTCCCTTGAAAAGCTTATTACCGACGGAAGAATCCATCCCGCTCGCATCGAGGAAATGGTTGAAAAGGCTACCCGTGAGGTTGAAACCAAGATTAAGCAAGACGGTGAACGCGCCGTTATGGACCTTGGCATCCACGGTATGCATCCCGAGCTTGTTAAGCTTCTCGGCCGTCTTCGTTACCGTACAAGCTACGGACAGAACGTACTTAATCACTCTATTGAGGTTGCTTACATTGCAGGTATGATTGCCGGAGAGGTTGGCGGTGACGTTGTTCTCGCAAGAAGAGCCGGTCTTCTCCACGATATCGGTAAGGCACTTAACCACGAGATTGAAGGTTCTCACGTTGCTATCGGTATTGACGTTTGCCGTAAGTACAAGGAAAACGAGGAAGTTATCCACGCTATCGAGGCTCACCACGGCGACGTTGACCCCAGAACACTCGTTGCTTGCATCGTTCAGGCTTCCGATGCTCTGTCAGCTGCAAGACCGGGTGCAAGAAGAGAAAATCTGCAGAACTACATCAAGCGTCTTGAGAAGCTCGAAGAGATTGCAGAGTCCTTTAACGGTGTTGACCGTTCGTTTGCTATTCAGGCAGGTAGAGAGATCAGAATTATGCTCAAGCCTGAGGTTATCTCCGATGACCAGATGACTCTCGTCGCAAGAGAAATCGTTGAAAAGATTGAAAACGAGATGGAATATCCCGGACAAATCAAGGTTCATCTTATCAGAGAAAGCCGTGCCATCGAGTACGCGAAATGAGAACCTTGCTATTTCACAACAATGAATTTTCACATCCGCTCCGAAGTAGAATTCGGGGCGGAATTCTTTTTGTTTTTTATTCTAATTTTTTCAAAAATACTATTGACATATCGGTTTTCGTGTGGTAGAATATCAAGGTACCAAACGCGAAGGTGGCGGAATAGGCAGACGCGCACGTTTGAGGGGCGTGTGGGCAACCATGTGGGTTCAAGTCCCATCCTTCGCACCAAAAATAAGGCTCGACCATTAGGTCGGGTCTTATTTTTTATGTTATTCTGTTGGATGGGACTTGAATATGAACTCCAAGAGTGCAAGCAAAGCGCAGCACGATTGGCAGGAACAGTCCGGTGGACTGTTCCGCTCGTGAATGGATAGTCCCATCCTTCGCACCAAAAATAAGGCTCGACCATTAGGTCGGGTCTTATTGTTTATGGGATATCCTTTATTCGCACAAACCCCACCGATGTTTTTCGGTGGGGTTTGTTTTAAGCTTTTCTTTTTTTCTTTACTGCCGTTACAATCTGTTCTACCGTCCAAAACACAAAGCAGGCTATTATCGCTATCAGCAGTGATTGCAAGACGTCGTGCAATGTTATGGATTTTAGAACATCTATAGCTGTAATTTCTTTGGGCTTTGCTATGATAGTATCAGCAGAATAGTCTGAATTGGAATATCCGAAATAAAGCAGCTTGATACAAAGGGGGGACAGCGTGGTTGCGGTTGCCATAATGCCGTAGTACAGCGGGCTTCTCATCTTTGCAAAGAGTTGGATAATGAAAATTACGGTTGCTATAACAAGTGCAGGAACAATGCAATACAACGCCGTGTTGAAAACGGCTTGTGCGAAATCGGGAGATTTTAAAAACAGAAAAAAGTACTCCTTGGTTCCAAACCACTTCGGTGTATTTATCTGTGAATTCGCAAGTGCGTAGGTTAGTACATATACTGCAACTATCACTACAGTTGGTATTACAAACCACAAAAGCTCTTTTAACGTTTTCTTCATTTTAATATCTCCATATTTACTTCGTGTCTGAAATCGAGCAGGTGTTTTGGGGACTCTGCGCCGTTTTTGAAATTTATTCTACCGAAGTATTTTTCAATCAGTTGTTCGCAGAATTCTCTGCCTTTTTTCTTTTCGAGCAGGTC
>JAZSEP010000060.1:0-2034 GCA_045531755.1 Oscillospiraceae bacterium
ATAACAAGCGGTCTGAAGGAAAAAACAAATCCCAAAAGAATGAGAGGCATAGAAAGGGTTGAACCTATCTGCGAAAGAGGTATTATTGCAGTTCTGAGTTTTATCGGTGCATACTTTTGGGCATATTGTATCGCGTGTCCAGTTTCATGAGCAGCTACTCCTATAGCAGCGACAGACGTGCTGTTGTAAACGGTATCAGACAGGCGGATAACCTTAGCTTTAGGGTCGTAATGATCAGTGAGGTTTCCGGAAACTCTTTCAACTGATATATCGCTTAGTCCGTTTTCATCAAGAAGATATCTTGCAATCTGAGATGCGGTGTATCCTCTGCTCGCCTGAACCCTGCTGTATTTATTAAACGTCGACTGGACCTTAAATTGTGCCCACATCGCTATCAAAAGCGCAGGAATAACTAAAATCAGATAATAGTAGTCATAATAGAAAAACATACATTCACTCCAAAAAAATCATCTACCCAAAATAGTATCTGCAGAAATTCTGTGACCCATCATAAAATCCTTTGCAGACATTGATTTTTTTCCTTCCAGCTGTACCTGCAAAATTTCCAAAAGGAAATCAGAAGAACCAACAAACAGCCTTCCATCTGCGATTTCAACTCTTCCAGGTTGATTTGTCGGGATATCCGTGACTGCTGTTTTGTGAATTTTCAAAACTTTCCCTTCTAAAGATGTTACAGCAACAGGCCAAGGAGAAAGACCTCTGACAAGATTGTGCAACTCCTTTGCGGTTTTGGAAAAATCAAGTTTACACAAGCTTTTATCAAGCATAGGTGCGTAACAGGATTGGGAATCATCCTGAACAGTTCTCGGAATAGGCTTGTTCTCAATAAACAGCTTAATTGTTTCTTCAAGGCAATCGGCGCCCAAGAGTGAAAGCCGATCATGTAGTTCTCCTGCTGTTTCATCTTGAGAAATAGGCGTGCTTTTCTTTAAAATCATATCACCTGTATCAAGGCCTTCCGCCATATGCATTGTTGTGACGCCGGTTTCCTTTTCTCCGTTTATGACACTCCATTGTATTGGGCCTGCACCTCTGTATTTTGGCAACAGAGAAGCGTGGACGTTGATACATCCAAAGCAAGGAATGTCAAGCACTGCCTTCGGAAGAATCTTTCCGTATGCAACAACTATGATTATATCTGGAGAAAGGTCTCGGATTTTTTGGAAAACTTCGTCATTTTTTAATGAATTAGGTTGGAAAACCTCGAGGTTGTGTGTCAAAGCTTTTTCCTTTACAGGAGTTGGCGCAAGTTGATATCCTCTCCCCTTCGGTTTATCGGGCTGAGTGAAGACTCCCACAACATCAACTTCCATATTTATCAAGCGTTCTAAGCAAGGTACTGCAAATTCAGGCGTACCCATAAAAATAACTCGCATAAATGTTTTCACCTTTACAGTATATTAGTCTTCTTCGACAAAATCTATGACAATATCCTTGAACAATTTACCGTCAAGATGGTCAAGCTCGTGGCAGATAGCACGTGCAAAGAGCTCACTTGCTGACAAAATGAATCTGTCTCCGTTTCTGTCATACGCCTCGACCGTTACAAAATTAGGCCTTGAAACAGTTCCCCACACACCCGGGCAGGACAAACAGCCTTCTGTATCTGTTTGTTCACCCGAAGCATCAATAATTCGGGGGTTCACAAATTCGTGTGGTCCTTCACCAATATCAATTACGGCTATCCTTTTCAAAAGTCCAATTTGCGGAGCTGCGAGGCCCACGCCGTTTGCCTTGTACATAGTTTCAAACATATCGTCGATGAGCAGGGAAAGCTTATCGTCAAATTTTTCTACCGGACGGCAAATCTTTCTTAAGACCTCGTCCCCATCCTTAACAATATTTCTTACCGCCATATTTACCTCCTAAATCGAGTTAAAAGGATTGATATCAACTACAACAGAAACTTCAGTATTAGCGATTTCTGACTGAAATTCTGTAAGAACGGAAGATATCATTTCTCTGAATCTCTTATTATTTTTACATTTAAGCACAATCTTGTATCTGAATTTG
>JAZSEP010000045.1:0-6486 GCA_045531755.1 Oscillospiraceae bacterium
ACTACCATCGAGAAAACGCACAAAAAGTAGACTGTCTTGCAGATAATCGAATCTCTTCTCGCGATGAACCAAGCCGCCATCGAGCAGAAAAGCAGTATGAGGGCGGTGGAGAGAAGGGTTATTACCACGCTGTACAAAACGCTCTTATAGAAAGGATAGTTACCGAAGGTCATACCCTTTATGAAGTTTGCAAAGCCTGCAAAGCTTTCAGCGTTTGGAAGCGCGAAGGTGTCAGTTTTTACGAAGGTGTTCAGCTTGAAGGAGTTTACAACCACCGAAACCACCGGCAGAACGTAGATTACCGAGATGATAGTCATCACTATCGAAAGTATGGTTTTGCCGAGCGAGCGTTTGGAAAGGGATTCTTTCATTACTGCTGAACCTCCTTCCTGCGAGTGAAGGCAAGCTGCATAAGTCCGAGTCCTGCGACGAGGATGAAGAACACAACCGCCTTAGCCTGTGCCACACCGGGAGAGGTGGAGCCCTGGCTGTAGAAGGTCTGGTAGATGTTGAGCGCGAGCATCTCGGTGGTCTTTATCGCCGAGCCATCGGGCTGGATGATATAGGGAAGACCGGCTGTGAGCGCTAAGTTCTGGTCAAACAGCTTGAAGCCGTTTGTGAGGGAGAGGAAGGTGCAGATGGTAATCGAGGGCATAACGTTTGGTATAGTCACCTTGAAGAGCTTCTGCCAGCCGTTTGCGCCGTCTATCATTGCAGCCTCGTGGATATCCTCGCTGACCGCCTGCAGACCTGCGATGTAGATTATCATCATATAGCCTATCTGCTGCCAGCAAAGAAGTATGATAAGTCCCCAGAAGCCCCAGGTGGAGTTCTGAAGGATGGATGTTCCGAAGTTTGAGAGTATGCCGTCGAATATCATCGACCAGATGTAGCCGAGCACGATTCCGCCGATGAGGTTAGGCATAAAGAATACCGTTCTGAATATGTTTGAGCCTCTGATGCCCTGGGTGAGCGCATACGCTACCGCAAAGGCAAGCACGTTGATTATGACGAGGCTGACTATCGCAAACAGCGCTGTGTACCAAAACGAGCGAAGGAAGTTTTCGTCCTGAAAGGCTGTGAGATAGTTTCCGAAGCCTATGAATTTTGCGTCGGATATGAGCTTGAATTTGCAAAGGGAAAGGTAGATTCCCTGTATAAACGGCCATACGAAGCCTATTGCAAACGCGACGAGAACAGGGCCGAGGAAAAACCAACCCCATTTGCCGAGCGTTTTGCTCATTACTGTGTCGCCTGTTATCTTTTTCTTTTTCAAAACACATCTCTCCTGACTGCGAGAATGCAGGGCGGGCGATTCTGTCGCCCGCCCTGCATCAACAAGTTTAAATTATTGCCCAAGGAGAATTATTTGTTAGCCTCTTTGTACTGAGTTGCCCAACCGTCTACGAAAGCGGTCTTAACGAGTTCCCAGTTAGCGTCTGTCTGGTCAGCATTGTATGCGTTCAGAGCAGAAACGAGAGCTGCGCGGTATGCGTCAACGTTAGGCTGATAGTTTGTAGCCCAATCCATTACGTAGCATCCGTCTGCGCTGTACTTGTTAGCAGCAGCGAGGAATCCGTTTGTGGACTCTGCAGCAGACTTGTAAGGCATAACGCCGAAGGTGTCAACGAGCTTTCTGGAAGCTTCTGCGTCTGTTACGCACCATACCATGAAGTCCATAGTAGCCTTCTGGTCAGCCTCAGAAACCTTGGAGTTGATTGCCCAGTAGTTCTCTGTACCGCAGTTGAGACCTGCTTTTTCTTCGCCCTCAACGCCGCAGTAGTAAGGAATCATTGTAGCGTTCGGAACCTTTTCAGCAACAGCGCTGTACTCCCAAGAACCGTTTACATAGAAAGCAGCCTTGCCGGAGGTGAACTGTGTCTGTGCATCGTGTCCGCCTGTTGCGAGCTCTGTGGGAGCTGTGAGGGAGTTGTTGATGCAGAGATCATAGAGGTTCTTGAAGTTTTCCATATACTTACCTGTGATAGAGGGAGGACATTCTTTCCATCCGCCTGCATCACGGGACTCATAGAAGTATTCAAGGTTAGCCATGTGGCCTGTAAATCTCCAAGAGGAAGAGCCGTCCATATCGGAAGCAGAGAATGCATCGAAGCCGAGCTCTGCAGCGCGAGCGTGGATGTCCTCTGCAACCTTCTTAAGACCTGCAAAGTTCTTGATGTCGTCCATCTTGTAGCCTGCCTTCTCAATGAGGTCAGGGTTTACGATGATGCCGTAGCACTCGTAGCAATAACCGATGGAAACGAGGTTTCCGTCTTCGTCATACATATTGTAAGCGTCGGTGTTGAGCTCTTTTGCGATTGCGGAATCCTTGAGGTTTACCGCATAGTCTTTCCACTCTTTAACCGCTGCCTGATTACCGATAACGAACATTGTGGGAGCCTCTGTTTTGTCCATTTCAGCGATGAGTGTCTGGTTGTATGTGCCGGAAGCAGCTGTAACAACCTTTACCTCGATGCCTGTTTCGTCTGTGTACATCTTTGCAACCTCTTGCAAAACTGCATCAGACTCGGGCTTGAAGTTGAGCCAGTAAACTCTGCCCTTTGCGTCTGCTGTATCGCCGGTGCAGGATGCAAAGATTCCGATGCACATTACTGCAACCAATACGAGAGCCAGTACTTTTTTCATTTTCTTGTCCTCCTTAGTTTGTCGCTTTTCGCGATGGTACATAATAAAAATTTATTTCCACGCCGCAGCGTAAAAATCAGTCCATTTGCGCGAGTGTTTCGCCTTTTCTCAGCCGCGTTTGTAAACAGATGTGGCGGTTGTTCCCGTCCGACAATAGCTCCAGAAGAATTCTCACCGCTTCCTCGCCCATCTCTTCTCTCGGCTGAATGAGGGTCGTGAGGGTGGGGGTGGTGTATTTCGACATCTCGATACCGTCTATTGATATTACCGAAACGTCCTCGGGAACGCGCTTGCCTTCCTTGAAGAGCGCCTTCATCGCGGCAATCGCCGTCGTATCCGCAACGGCAAACAGCGCCGTGACGTCGGGGCGTCTTTTCACAAGTCTTCGGGTTTCCTGATATGCGTGGTGCATCTCGTAATCTCCGCACTCCACGACAAGCTCGCCGTCAGGCTCGATTCCCGAATCTCTCATCGCGTCACAGTAGCCCTTATAACGAATCTGGCTTATCGAACGGTCGTCGATACTGCCCAGAAGCACCGCAATCTTCTTGTGCCCTTTTTCTATGAGAAGCTTCGTTGCCTTGTACGCCTCCTGATAGTCGTCGACGCACACCGAGGAAAATTTCTTCCTGTCAAGGCTTCCGAAGGTGTTGGTGAAGGTACAGCAGACAAACGGCACGTCAAGCACCGCCACCTCCTCGGGCGTATAGTCAAACCTTCCGCCCAGAAGGATGAGTCCGCGAAGTCTTTTTGACCTGACAAGTGCCGCGCCCTCGCCGAGCTCGTCGTCCTCGGTGTCGATGTGGTGCGGTATCATTGTATAGTCTGCTTTGCCCGCGGCAGTTTCTATCGAGCGGATAACCGAGCTGAAAAACGGGTTTTCCGCGCCTCGCACTACAACGCCGATGGTGTCGGCAGGTGCCTTTCCCAAATCTCGCGCGCTGGAGTTCGGAACGTAGTGAAGCTCACGAATTGCATCCATTACCTTGGCGCGAAGTTCTTCGCGCACGTCGGGGTGTCCGTTGAGCACTCGTGAAACCGTAGTTATTGAAACGCCGCAAAATTCGGCAACATCTTTTATCGTCATCTGTTTTTCCCTACTGTAAAAAGCCGTTTCGTGCGTCGACTGAAAACGTTTTCAGTTGACATCTATATTAAAACATACAGAAAAGATTTTGTCAATAATTTTTTGCTAAATTCAGCAGGATTTATGGATTTTGGTGAAAGTTTATGTGCATTTTGCACAACCATTTTTGTTTCACACTATATTTTACCATCTGTCGAGCGCAAAAATTGCCGTTTTTTATCGGCGCGGACTTGTAAACCTCTGTTTTTTGGGGTATACTCTTTTTAGAATGAACATAAAGGCTGTGATTATGTGAGAAAAACAAAAATTATTTGTACTATAGGTCCTGCAAGTGACAGCGAGCAGGTGTTCACACAGATGTGCGAGTCGGGGCTGAACGTCGCAAGGCTCAACTTCTCCCACGGCACCCACGAGGACCATCAGATAAAGATTGATATGATAAAGCGCGTGAGGGACAGGCTCGGTCTGCCCGTCGCAATTATGCTCGATACAAAGGGTCCGGAGTACCGCATCGGTATGTTCAAAAACGGCAAGGTGTCCGTCAAGGACGGCGACCGCTTCACCTTCACGACCCGTCAGATTGAGGGCGACGAAACGATTGTTTCGGTGAGCTACGAGGGACTTGTCAACGACCTTGCAAAAGGGGACAGAATTCTCGTGAACAACGGGCTTGTCATCTTCTCGGTTGACGAGATTGAGGGCAGCGAAATCCACTGCACCGTCGAGGTCGGGGGAGAGCTTTCAAACCGCAAGAGCATGAGCTTTCCGAACAAGTCTTTAAACAGCGTCTATCTCAGCGAGGTTGACAAGGCGGACATCCTTTTCGGCATCAGAAACGACGTTGACTATATCGCGGCAAGCTTCGTTTCCAAGGCGCAGGACATCCTCGACATCAAGGAGTTTTTAAAGGCAAACGGCGGCGAGAAGATAAGCATTATTGCGAAGATTGAAAACCGCACGGGAATTGACAACATCGACAGTATTGTTTCCGAGTGTGACGGAATTATGATTGGCAGAGGCGACCTCGGCGTTGAGGTGCCGTTTGCCGAGCTTCCCGCAATACAAAAGCATCTGATTACGAGATGCCGTCTTTTAGGCAAGCGCGTCATCACCGCGACCGAGATGCTCGAGTCGATGATACACAATCCGCGCCCCACAAGAGCCGAGATTTCCGACGTTGCCAACGCCGTCTACGACGGCACGAGCGCGGTTATGCTTTCGGGCGAGAGCGCCGCAGGAAAATACCCTGTGCAAACCCTGCAGACTATGGTGAAAATCGTCGAGGAAACCGAAAAGCACATAGACTATCAGAAGGTTTTCCGCACAAGCGATTTCAAGATTAAAAATATGGTGGACGCCGTCAGCCACGCGACCTGCGGTATGGCTATCGACATCGGCGCGAAGGCTATGGTTGTAAGCTCGATGTCGGGTATGACGGTGAGAATGGTTTCCCGTTTCAGAGCGCCTATGGACATCATCGGCATCACCACCGACAAAAAGGTATGGTATCAGCTCGCGCTTTCCTGGGGCGTTACCCCTGCGCTGAGCGAAACCTTTAACTCCGTTGAGGTGCTGTTCTACCACGCCTGCAAGACCGCAAAGGAGATGCTCGACCTCAAAAAAGGCGACCGCGTCGTCCTCACGGGCGGTATGACAAACGGCGTTTCCGGTAATACCAATATGGTTAAGGTGGAAACAATTTGATGCGTTGCATCAAATTGAGTGAAGAGTGAATAGTGAAGAGTGAAGAGTTATGGACAGTTTTGCTACGCAAAACTACCGAACAAATGCTGAACGCACCTGCATTGCAGGTGCGTTTTTAATCTTTTACATATTCTGCGATATCCTGAATGTTACATTCGAGAATGGCACACAGTTTGTTTAGTGTCTTCGTTTCCATATTGTCGTTGGCTTTCAGTCGGCGAATAGTCTTGCTGTCTATTCCGCACCTTTCTCTGAGCTGATAAGTTGATACGCCTTTTTCTTGCATCAACTTCCACAATCTGTCGTATTTTATCATATTGTTCTCACCTCTTGACATTTTTAATTATGGGGGTTATAATCTTATTTGTTAAGGGGATATAATCCCCATATAATTATAAAGGTGGTTTTGTAAATGAGAGATAATACCTGTGAAAGTTGTAAATATTTTGTGCAGCATTATGTAAAACACACGAAAACCTACTCAAAGGCAGGGTGGGGACATTGCTTTTATCCGAGGGTTAAGGCTCGAAAACCCGAAACATCCGCTTGTGAACGGTATAAAGAAAAATCAAGCTCTTGATTTTTTCAAAGGTTTGTGCTAATATAACTTCTGCGAGTGAGTCAGACAACAGCGGGTCGCTGATGCGACGCGAGGAAAGTCCGGGCTCCACAGGGCGAGGATAGCTGCTAACGGCAGCCGAAGGCGACTTCAGGGAGAGTGCAACAGAGATATACCGCCTGTTTCTTCGGGGCAAGCGAAGATATGGGTAAGGGTGGAAAGGCGAGGTAAGAGCTCACCCGGTTCTACGGTAACGTAAGACCGCTGTAAACCCTATCCGGAGCAACACCGATATGGACACATCGTCTGCCCGACGGTCCGAAGGTGGCTTGAGCTTTGCGGCGACGCAAAGCATAGATAGATTGTTGTCAGATACAGAACTCGGCTTACAGACTCAGTCGCAACCAAAAACACAAAGCGGTGTGCATTCGCACACCGCTTTTAATTTCGGTTGTAGGGGCGACCATCGGTCGCCCGTTTGTGCGAACAT
>JAZSEP010000076.1:0-1706 GCA_045531755.1 Oscillospiraceae bacterium
TCTGTGGTGCGCTCTGTCTAAAAGTTGTGCGATAAAACTATAAATAAAGCATCTAGGTGTAGCTCAGCTGGGAGAGCGCTACCTTGGGGTGGTAGAGGCCGCAAGTTCAAGTCTTGTCACTCAGACCATAGCAACAAAAAGAGACGCACAAAAGTGCGTCTCTTTTTTGTTTTATAAGTATTGACCTATTTGCTATAATATGATATTGTGAAATAAGAAGAATGGGCTTTTAAAGCCAAAATCGGAGGACGCAATGAAGACAGTAGTTTTGAGCTCGCTTGAAAGAACAACTCCCGAAGAATGCAACGAATCTGCAAAAATTCAATGGATAGAAGGATTCAGAAACGAAGCAATATCCTTTCAGATGTCCTACAAAGGACAGCGTGATAGGGCACTTATTGTTCGCGTGAGGGCTGATGTTGATATAAAGATGTACGACGAGCTTTTTCTGCCCGTTTATCATACCAAAACCTGCGGTAATGCGAGGGTGCCGAAAACGGGTATATATCCCGATATCCTAAAGAGCCGTCAATTGAACCCTGAAACCTATATCACAACGTCTTATTGGAGTAACACAAACGTTCCGATAGGCGATAATCAGCTGTACCTCCTGAGCGATTGTTGGAAGACTCTGTGGTTTACCGTAAACGAGAACCAGAAAATCCTCGATGCAGGGGAATATACCGTAACAGTCGAGTTTTTCGATGCCGATAAAGACGGAAAAAAAGTGCACGAAGAAACGGTAAAGGTGAAAATCCTCGACGAAAAGCTGCCCCCGCAGAAGCTTATGTATACAAACTGGCTGCACTGCGACTGTATCTGTGACTACCACCGCGTAGAAATGTTTTCCGATGAGTTTTTCAAGATTTTGGAAAACTACGTCCGAGTTGCCGCAACCCACGGTATGAATATGGTGCTTCTTCCTGCGTTCACACCGCCTCTCGATACCCCTGTAGGTAAAGAGCGAATGACCGCACAGCTTGTCAAGGTAACCCGTACAAACGGCAAATATACCTTCGATTTTTCGCTTATGAAGCGCTATATAGATGTCTGTAAACGTGCAGGAGCAAAATATTTTGAACATTGCCACCTTTTTACGCAGTGGGGAGCGACCTCTGCACCGAAGATTATAGCCACCGTGAACGGCAAGGAAAAGAAGATTTTCGGTTGGGAAACCGAGGCATCAAGCAAGGAATATACAAGATTTTTGCGTCAGTATATCACCGAGCTCAAAGAGTTTTTGGCAGAACAAAAGCTCAGCAAAAAGGTGCTTTTCCACATATCCGATGAACCCACCGATGAAACTCTGCCGACCTACCTAAAGGCTCTCAACGTTGTGAAAGACCTCTTCAAAGACTGTATGACTGGCGACGCCCTTTCGCACTACGAGGTGTATGAGAAGAGTGCGGTAAAATACCCGATAGTTGTAACCAATTCGATAGATGCCTTCAAGGGCTGTAAAGACCTTTGGACATACTACACGGGCAACGATACCGAATGGGGAATGAGCAACCGACTTTTAAGCACACCGCCCGAGTGGAACAGAATGATTGGCGTGCAGATGTACGGATACCGCGTTAAAGGCTTTCTGCACTGGGCATATAACTTCTACTACGGCCCTCTGAGTCACGGATTTTCCGACCCCAAGCTTGACGTGTGTGGATTCGGTCCCTTGGGCGCGGGCGCAGGGAATATAGTGTACCCCG
>JAZSEP010000116.1:0-15297 GCA_045531755.1 Oscillospiraceae bacterium
GACCTCTTTTGAGGTCGGCGGTTTTGTTCGCTTCTTAGTATAACTGGGGGAATTTGTTTCTGTGTGCTAAAACTCTGTCATAAGCTTTTGATATTTCTTTCGCTATCTTTTTGTCGGAAACCTTGGATGTGTTTTTGCGAAACAGAGAACGCCAACATCTCCATTTTACGTCTTCTGCCATTTCGCCCGAAAGGTCGGGCAGGAGCGTGTTTATCATATCCTGTATCCTTTTGGTTTGCTCTTTTACAATTTCATTGTTTTCTTCCTCATCACGAACCTTGAAGGGCAAACTGTAAAAGGGCTTCAGAAGCCTTGCATCGTGGGCAGAAATATAGGTATAACTCGCATCAAAGAAGGTGATTTCCAAAAGGGCCAACGGATGTTGCGGAACAATGTGGGGTTCTTGATAACAAGGATTCTCACAGTATGGCAGTTCATAGCCAAGGATTTCTTCTCGCTCGTATTTTTCAGGTATAGCCGAAAAAACGCCCCACACAAACTGCATATCTCTGAGGTATACGTCTTTTTTCAGCTCTTCGTCTGATAATATCAAAAACTTTTCAACCCACTTTTCACAGCCGTCCCAATTGCAGTAATCGTAACAATCCAAATCGGAAATCAACCACTTGTGAGGAGGAAGAAAATCTATCAGCTCCAGAATGCTTTTTAAACGTGAACAGCCGTCGATGAATATAGCGGGCATAGACATATCACTCCGTTATCTCTCTGCGAGTTTCAGAATTTTAACTATCGGCAGAACCAAAAAGCCTGCCAGGAGATTACCGCACATATGGGGAATGTCGGCGGTGAAGAAGCCCACCGAAATCCACGCGAGCGTCTGCTCGAAGTTCAGTCCGAACATCAGCGCTTGCGCAGGGGCGTAGAGCGTGCCGAACGACAAGCCGTGCAATCCGCAAACTACGACGTACACTATCGCCGCAAGCCACTCGGGCATCTTTTTGGGAAGCAGCATCGTGACACCCCAAAGCACCGTCCAGACGTAGAAGTACGGCCACATATAAGGCCCTGCGTAGATAAGCGTCAGCGTCGCAAAGACCATAATGGGATACAGTGCCTTTCTGCGATACACCACCGTGAACGCGATGGTAAATGCGCCTATCAGGTGGATGTTGGGAAGCGCCTCCATCACAAGCTTTGATATGAACATAATCACGCCCAAAAGAGCAAAGATTATGATTTCCCTCAGCTTCAGCTTCATTTCTCTACCTTGAGTGCGTAGTTTCCACCTTCGACGACGTCGGTGGTGTCAACGCCCGTCATAGCATACTCGCCGTCGATGTAAAACGCCCAGTAGGTTTTGTCAACATCGTAGTCGGCAGAAATGCCGTTGACGCACTTGATGTAGAGTCCGTACTGGTCGTTGTCACCTGCGATGAGCTTGAGGTCAAGAAGCGCTTCGCCGACGGTTTTTTTGTCGGTTTTAACCACAACGTTTGTGGCTTTTCCTTCGCCGTCAACAATTTCGAGCGAAAATTCCTTTGCGCCCTCGCCAACGGTAGCGCCGTCGGTGACGGTGATGGTGTCATAGGCTGTTTTGTTATCGTTACATCCGATTGCAGTGAGTGCCATAGCCGTAATAAGCACGATACAAAGGACAAGCGACAACGGTTTTCTCAAATTCGTTGTTGTCATATTGTATTCTCCTAAAAAATTTATTTCCTTCAAAATCGGCGCTCGCGATTATAGGACGAAGGCTTTGATGAGCGGGTATTTCGACTCGGCGCATTTTTTCACCTTCTCGGGTAATCCCAATGGCTTGTCCTCGGATTACGGCATCCGAGCAAGAAAAAACGAATAAGCGCCTCACGGCGACGGGCTCGTGCGGGATTTTCACCTGCTTCCCCTGACACATCAAAGAAAGTATACATTTTTCGGAAACAAAAATCAAGAAAAAGTTATTCAGAGAAGATGTCCTCATAACTTACGTTGAGAATTTTTTTGATCAGTAGAATCTCGTCGGGATACAAGTGCCGTTGTCCAACCTCGATTTTTGCAACAGCGCTTCTTGTGATGTCACATCCCTCTATCTGAAGCTTCGTTGCCATCTGGTCCTGAGTCAACCCAGCCTTTTCTCTCAGGATTTTAATATTCCTTCCAATTCGTTTTTCTACAGTTACATTCATAAAAGCTCTCCCTTGCACTTATTTAGGAACAAAACTCTTGACTTAATTATAACTAAATGATATAATGTGTTTGCACCTATACGGGTGCAAACACATTATTAAGGAGAAAAATATGTCTGGATTTATTTCAAGGTTCTATTCGGGGCATATAAAAGTGCCCATTCACAGCATTTCACAGCATATGGAAGAGAACGAATACGAAAGAACAGCACAAGAAAAAAGAGAGACTTTGATGGGACAGCTATCAAAAAAGCAGAAAAAGCTTTTTCTCAACTACATAGATGCAAAGGGTATGGTGCAGGAGATGAGCGAAGAGGACAGTTTTATCCTCGGATTTCGTTTGGGTGCAAAATTTGCACAGGACGCTTTTCAAACCGATGACGGAGCTTTTTATGATTTGTGCGAGCTTGAGTATTAGAATGAAGTAAGGTAGCAGTGAAGTGGAGCAAAGTGGTTGACATTTAACGAACCGTTTGCTATAATAAAAATGAAATAAGGCAAACCGATAGACGGTTAGCCCCAAATAGTGCGAATAACCGCTAACTTTTCGAGGGTTGGGCGGTTATTTTTTTATGCTTTGAATGTAACCTGTGGCTACAATAAGTACTAAAACTATAAGGAAATAATACTCCATAGCATCACCCCCTTAAATAATAAGAGGGCAAATGCCCTCTTAAAGTGAGGGCTAACCGCCTACCGTGTAGGTTTACCTTATTCCGCTTTGTATTATAACACGTTTTGACAAGGTTTGCAATAGAAGATTGTTATCAATCCTTGATAAACAGAACTACGTCCTCGACCCTGCAATCGAGGATGTTGCACAGGTCGTTGAGGGTAACGGTGCTTATCGGCTTGTTGTGCTTGAGCCTGTCCAAAAGACTTCGGCTGATATTGTGTTCCTTGATAAGCTTGTAGGTTGTAACGTTCTTCTGCTTCAGAGTTTTGTACAGCGGTTCATATGTAATCATAATATCACCTATAACAACAGCCGACCTTTAAAAGTCGGCTGTTTTTTATCTCACGTTAAATTTATAGCAAACGGTTTCGTTATACTCCTCGCCTTTTTTGAGGATGGGCTTTGGGAAATGTGGTATCGCCATACCGTTGGGGAAGGTTTGCGTTTCAAGGCAGAAGCCGTAGCGCTCGTCATAGCTTTTACCGCCCTTTGCCTTTCGGTTGGTGAGGAAGTTTGCGGTATAGAGCTGAACTCCCGGCTGTGTGGTCTTTGTCACCATCTCGATTCCCGTCTTTTCGGAATACGCGACGGCAGCGGTTTTCAGCCCCTCGCCCCTTAGGATAAAGTTGTGGTCGTAGCCCTTGCAGTTTCCGAGGTTTTGGTCATCCGCCCCGATGTCTTTACCGATAGCCTTTTGCTCGGTGAAATCAAACGGCGTGCCGACAACCGACAAAATCTTTCCCGTGGGCAGACAGTCCGGATCGTTTTCGGTAAACTCGTCGGCGTTAATCTTCAAAAGCGTGTCATACACAAGCCCTGCATCGTGACCGTCAAGGTTGAAATAGCAGTGATTTGTCATAGCGCAGACGGTGTCCCTGTCGCACACAGCAGAATAGCTCAGAACAAGCTCGTTTTCCTCGGTGAAGGAATAGGTCACGGTGACCTTCAGCTCTCCCGGAAACCCCTCCTCCATATCAGCGGAAACGCGCGAGAAAACAACGCTTTCACCCGCGATTTCAGCATCCCACACGCACTTGTCAAAGCCCTTGTCACCGCCGTGGAGATTGTTGGGGCCGTTGTTTACGGCAAGGGGATACTCCACACCGCCGAGCATAAAGCTCGCACCGCCGATTCGATTAGCGTGCCTGCCGATTACAGCGCCAAGACAGGCGTCCTGCGCGGTATATTCCTCAAGAGTGTCATAGCCAAGGCAGACGTCAACGAGCTTTCCTTTGCGGTCGGGCACACAGATAGAACGGATAGCACAGCCGTAGCTGATAAGCTCAACGTATGCTCCGCTTTTGTTTTTGATGGTAAAAAGCTCGATGTCGCGGTCGTCAAACCTGCCGAAAAAACTCCTTGTAATCATACTAATCCTCTTTTTTCTGGTTCCTGAAATACATAAACAAATCGCACTTTATCATACCGTTATAGAGCTTGCGCTTTCGGTCGGCCTTTGCGCCGAAATAGTGTTCAAACTCCTCGCTCGGACTTATAACGTAGTAGCTCAAGCGGTTTCTCTTTTCAAAAACCTCGCCCATAATTTTATATAGCTCGTTTGCCTGCTGAATGTCAAGAAGCCTTTCGCCGTAAGGCGGATTTGTGATAACCACACCGCGCTCGGTGGGGATGTGAAATTCTCTCACGTCGCGAACCTCAGCCTTTATTCTGGAAGCCACGCCTGCTTTTCGCGCGTTTTCCATTGTGAGCTTGACGCAATCGGGGTCGATGTCAAAGGCATACGCCGTAAACTCGGCATCGCGCTTGACCTCGGCTACCGCCTTTTTGCGCTCGCTTATAAGAAGCTGCGGACCGCCGTCAAGCCACTTTTCAAAGGCAAAATGACGGTTGATTCCGGGGGCGATGTTCAGCGCCTTCAACGCCGCCTCGATGACAAGCGTTCCCGAACCGCAGAATGGGTCGTAGACGTTGGAATCGTCGTAAAGATGCGCCAGCGAAACGATTCCTGCCGCCAGCGTTTCCTTTATCGGTGCCTCGTTCGACTGCGCGCGGTATCCGCGCTTGTGCAGCGGAACGCCGCTTGTGTCAAGGTATATCGACACCGCGTTTTTGAGTATGGAAAATCTTATCTGTACAAGCGGTCCGCTTTCCTCAAACCAGCTGATGTTGTAGACGTCGGAAAGACTTTTTACCACCGCTTTTTTGATGATGCTCTGACACGCAGGCACGCTCGCAAGGTCGGAATTAAGCGACCAGCCCGTGACTGTGAAAGCATAGTCGGATTTTATGTATTTTGAAAAATCAATCTCACGCACGTTGTCAAAGAGCGCTTCAAAGCTCCGTGCCTGAAATTCGCCCATAACGATGAGCACCCTCTCTGCAGTCCTCAGCCACAGATTCGCCTTTGCAATCATAGCCTCGTCACCGAAAAAGCTCACCTTGCCGTTGTCCGCCACAACGTTTTCGCCGCCAATAGCCTTTGCTTCGGCTGAAAGTACGCTTTCAAGTCCGAAAAGACACGGACAACAGAACTTAATGTGTTTACCCAAAATTTCTTCAATTCCTTTCTGCCCGATTTCACGAAATCGGACTCTGACTGAAAAGCTTAGTTTGACCTGCTCGAAGTATCTTCCGAGCTGTCAACAGAAGAAGCGTTCTCCGAGCTGTCGACAGAGGAAATCTCCTCTGACGAAGCGTCGCTTGAAACCTCAACCGAGGAAACCGCCTCGCTTGAAACAGGCTCGCTCGACTCGTCCTCAGAGGGATAGTCGGAGTTGTCGTCAGGCGAGAACTTGACCGCAGTTATAACGTTTCCCGACTCTGTCTTTTTGAGGATATAATACATCGTCTTGTCGGGGATAGGCTCCTCGTCCTGCTTGAAGATGTCGGATGCAACGCTCATAGGCGAGAGATAGTCAACGGTGAGGATAAGCTCGTCGCCGTTTTTGATAACCTCCCTGACCTTCGGTCTGTAGTGGATTACCTGCGCGTTTATCGGCACGTGGTACATCTTTGCCACTTCGTCGTAATAGAAGCTTGTCATATCGCTGTCGATGGTAGCGTGCTCAAGGACCACCGCATCGCCGAACATCTTTTTGCACCACACGTCAAGGTCGATAGACGGAATAAGCATAAAGCCGATGTCGTCAAGGGCGTATTTGTTGGTGTCCTCGTTGAGAAGCACCGCCCACATCGAAGACTGGAGAAGCATCGAGCCGTCAGCCGCCCTGATGTCCGAGAACGGAACAGGGTCAAACATAACTACAGGATATATCGCGCGCTCGTATTCGATATAGTCGTCCGAATCGTCAAACACGTTTTTCACAAGGTTGACAGCACCGACGATAGTCGTAACGATACCGATAACCGTGAAAAGAATGATGAGAAATCCGAGTATTGCTGCCGCAGGGCGTTTTCTTTTGTTAATCTCAGCCATAATATCCCGCCTGTCATATAAAAATCATATAAATATATTGTACTCGATTTTTGGAATTTTATCAAGTAAAAATTGCCACTTCCATTTTTCGAAAAGTATGGTATACTTAAAGACAGTAATTTACTTTGAAAGGTGATATGATGAAAAGAAACGTAGGTTCGATTATTTTTATGGCAGGTCTTGCAGTTCTTTCGATAGGCGTTACCATCGCCTTTGTGAACAAGGATAACAGCAATATCCCTGCCACGAATTCACATATCGAGGAGTCGATAGCAGAATCCTCGTCACAGACAAGCACAGAGCTCACCTCCACCGAGGATAGCTCGATAGAGGCTTCGAGCGAAGCGACAAGCTCCAAGGAAACATCTTCCAAGACCACCTCGTCCAAGGAAACGTCCTCAAAAGCGACCTCTTCCAAGGAAACCTCGTCCAAGGAAACCTCATCGAAGGACACCTCTTCAAAGAGCCCTTCCATCGAGCCGACCTATGACGGAACGATAAGCATCGCAAAGGTAGACACCTCCAAGATGCAGGCGCTTTATAACAGAAACAAGGACACTGTCGGCTGGATAAAGATTCCCAACACAAACATCAACTATGGCGTAGTGCAGGAAAACTATTCGGGCGAGTATATGACCCTCGACTACGACAAGAAGTATAACAAGGACGGCGACGCAATCTGGGCAGACGCGTGGAACACCTTCGGCACCCGCGACCAGCTTTCCAAGAATACCATCATCTACGGCCACAACTGGACGAACTACAAACGCCCCCTGCAGATAGGCAGAGCAAGCGACAAGCACTTCTCACAGCTTCCGGCATACGACTATATAAACTTCGCAAGGTCCAACCCCTACATCAGCTTCTCCACCCTTGAGGAAGAGATGTATTGGCAGATTTTCGCAGTTTTCTACGTTGAGGTTCCCGATAACTATTCCGGCTCGAAGGACTTCTACTATATCGACGAAAATCCCGCAAGCCTCACAGCGTTTGCAAACGAAGCGATGCAGAGAAGTATCCACGACTTCGGCGTAACGGTGTCGGAAAACGACAAAATCCTCACCCTTTCGACCTGTACCAGAGTTTACAACAAAGAGGCTCTTGCCGCAGGCAGAAGAAAGGACCAGCAGAGATTCGTGGTAATGGCAAAGCTGATGCCCAGAGGCGCAGAGCTCAACCCCATGAACATCACCGAAAACAAGGATTTCAAAAAACCGCAATTCTAAAAAACAACGGCACAACCTTATCGGTTGTGCCGTTTGCTTTTAATATCTGTTATTCAGCCTTTTCAAAGGTTTGCCCCATATCGACGGAGATGTATTTTGAACGGTATGTTCGCTTTGCTTCGTTGTCCTGAAATTCCACGGTGAATTCAATGACGCCGTCGATATACTCGGCTTTGCAGACGTGACCGTAGCTTGCCTTGCGGTCTTTCATCTCCTCGGTTTCGAGTACGACCTTCTCCCAACTCATACCGCCGTCAACGGTGCGGCAGAAAACAGGATGGGATTCAGCGTTGTCAACGTGGCAGACGAAACCGACGTTTCGGCTTATAAACAACGCGTCGCTGATTCGCCATCTGGCTGCAGTGTTTGTGCTTGTTGCTTCTTCCCAAGTACTTCCGCCATCGTGAGTAACGTATATAAAACAGTCGCCCTGCCTTGCAATACCGTAATCACCTTGAATTACAAGACAACCGTTCTTTTCCGAAGAAAAGGTGATAAAGTTTTCGTTACACGGGTGGCCCGTGATGACCGTTTCGTTCCAGCTTTCGCCACCGTCAAGGCTTGTGAAAAGGTATAACGGCTCGGTTGTTTTTGCAGAGCCCTTGGTAAAGCTGATTGCGACAAGCTCTTTTGTGAAAAATCCGTCCTTGAATTCGGAAGTAAGATACCCTTCGGGCAGCTTTAAGCTCGCGATTTCATCTTCGTTCAAGGCCGTCAGCTCCGCATACGGCTCGTCCTCGGGTATCGGCACGGAGGAAAGGTCACTCGAAGATCCGCTTTCCGAAGAAGCGTCCTCGCTTGAAGGTTCAACGGGCGCGTCCTCACTCGAAACCTCATCAACAGAAGAAACCGCCTCGCTTGAAGCTTCCTGTACCGACGAAATTTCCAAAACCGAGGAAGCATCGCTCGGCGCCTCACACGAACAGAGCAGAAGCGCGGACAGAACGAACAACAAAACAATCTTTTTCATAACATCACCTATAAAACAATCGGGTTTTTGCCTACAGCTTAAGTATAGCACCCGAAGCCTCGGACTGTCAATGAAAAGTTATCTCTTAAACCACCGTTCAAAAAGCTCGACGATGAAGAATTTTGCCTTGTACTTCTGGGTGCCGGTTATGACGTCCTCGCCGCTCTCGGAGAGAACCTTTTCAAGCTCGTCCTTGTCCATTGCAGACCCAAGACATATCGGCGGAAACATCACGCACCACCAGTTTTTGCCCTCGGCGCTTCCGATCTCGACCCTGACCGCGTCATACATCCCTGCAGGCAGAGTGTAGCCGTCGTAGTGACGCGTTTCAAAATACATCCTGCACAGCCCTGCGCTCACGTCGTAATCAAATCCGCTTTTTGAGATTTCGTCCTTTGCGGCAGCCTCTATTTTTTGCAGGTTGTCCCTTGCAAGCGACTGTGCCTTTTCAAGACTCTCCGCTCCCGAAAAAAGCTCTCCCGTTTCCGCCAGAACCCTGTCGCGCACCCTAAGCTTGAGCTTTTGGTCGGCGTCGCTGTCGGAGTTTGCGAGGATATGTAATCTCAAAACCTCTTCTCTGACCGCCGAGCAGTCGGATGCAAAGGAAAAAACGCTTGTGAGCGCCACCGAAAGCGCAAATCCCAAAACCATAGCAACTTCAAATCTTTTCATTTTGTCACCTCGAAAAGAAGTGTTGCACAGTTTTTCAAAAGATATACAAATTTTCTCAAAAGTGTGGTACAATGTAAATATCAAATTCGAAAAGGTGACTGTATGAAATTTCTTGTAATCGACGGAAACAGCGTATTCAACCGCGCGTTCTACGGAATAAAGCTTTTGTCCACCTCGGAGGGAATCTTCACAAACGCCATCTACGGCTTTTTGAATATACTTTTTTCCATCTCCGACGAGGTGAAGCCCGACGCGACGGCGATAACCTTCGACGTCAAAGCGCCCACCTTCCGCCACGAGTATTATAGCGAGTATAAAGCAAACCGCAAGGGAATGCCTCCCGAGCTTGCAATGCAGATGCCGTATCTCAAGGAGATACTCGTCGACCTCGGCTACACCCTTGCCGAGAAGAGCGGCTTCGAGGCAGACGACCTCATCGGCACCTTCGCGCAGACCTGCACCGACAACGGCTATGAGTGCGTCATCGCAACGGGTGACCGCGACAGCCTGCAGCTCGTAAACGATAACGTCACCGTCCGCCTGACAGCGACCTTCTCGGGCAGAACGAGCTCGACGGTTTTCGACACGAATACCTTCCGCGAGAAATACTGCACCGACCCCGTGGGACTTATTGACATAAAGGCGCTTATGGGCGACTCCTCCGACAACGTCCCCGGCGTTGCAGGTATCGGCGAAAAGACCGCCTGCTCGCTGATTTCAAAATACGGCACCATCGAATATATCTATGACCACCTTGACGAAATCGAAGCCACCCAATCGGTGAAAAACAAGCTCGAGGCAGGCAAAGACTCGGCGTTTATGAGCAAATACCTCGTCACCATAAAAAAGGACGTCCCCTTCGACTCAGACCCTGCAAGCTACCGAAGAAAGCCCATAAATCGCGCGGCGGCATATAAGATGTTTATGAAGCTTGAAATGCCCACGATGATACAGAAGCTAAATCTCTGGGACGCAGCGGACGAAGTGGCAGAAACCGCATCAGAAGCCAACTCTGAGGCAAAAGAGTACACCGCAAAGGAGCTTTTTGACCCGACCGAGCTCACAGCCGAGAAAACCCTTTTCGTCCACGCAGACTACGAGGGCGACGACCCTGTGTGCGTCACCTTCATAGGCGAAAAAACCGTGTGGTATATTGAAAAAAGTAACCCCGATTTTACAGAAATTATACAAAAAGTTTTGGAGGGTTTACAGGGCGACCTCGTCACCTCGGATTGCAAAAAACTGTATAAATTTGCACTGAAAAATGAAATAAAACTCCCCCGACCGAAGTTCGACGTGCTGTTGGCGTGCTACGTTTGCGACCCGTCGGAAACGGATTATTCTCTCAAAAAAACCACCTTAAAATATCCTGCCGATAGGACAATTTTGACGGGCGACGTTGTTGAAAACTGTGTTGAAAATGTTAAAAACTCGCTTGTCTTGCCATCTTTATATAATTCGTTATCAGCAGAAATTGACAAAAACGGACAAAAAAAGCTACTCGACGAGGTGGAAATTCCCTTGTCCGAGGTTCTGTCGGATATGGAACTTTGTGGTTTTTTGATAGACCGCGAGGGACTTGAAAATTTCGGCGGCGAGCTTTCACAAAGACTTGAAAAAATACAGAAGGAAATCTTCGAAATCTGCGGAGAGGAGTTTAACCTCAACTCCCCGAAACAGCTCGGAGATATACTCTTTGTAAAATTAGGACTCCCGTGGGCGAAAAAAACAAAAACGGGCTACTCCACAAACGCCGAGGTGCTTGAAAAGCTCCGCGGATACCATCCCGCCGTGGATTTGATACTCGAATATCGCAAGCTCTCAAAGCTCAGCTCAACCTACGTCGAGGGGCTTCTGAAGGCGGTTGCCGACGACGGCAGAATCCACACCACCTTCAACCAGACCGAAACGCGAACAGGCAGAATAAGCTCCCTCGAGCCGAATCTCCAGAACATCCCCGTGCGAACCGCCGAGGGAAGCCGTCTCCGCGAGTTCTTCCTTGCAAAAGAGGGAAATGTTTTGGTGGATGCCGACTATTCGCAGATTGAGCTTCGCGTTCTTTCCCACATCGCAAACGACAAAAATATGCTCGACGCCTTCAAAAACGGAGTGGATATCCACACCGCGACGGCTTCGCAGGTGTTCGGAGTGCCGATAGACTTCGTCACACCGCAGATGCGTTCCCGCGCAAAAGCCGTAAACTTCGGTATCGTCTATGGAATCGGTGCGTTCTCGCTCTCCAAGGACATCGGAGTTTCTGTCAAAGAAGCAGACAGCTATATAAAGAGCTACCTTGAAAACTTCAGCGGTGTCGACAGATATATGAAGGACACCATCCAGAGCGGAAAGGAGCAGGGCTTTGTCAGCACTATGTTCGGCAGAAGACGATATATGCCCGAGCTTCGCTCCTCCAACCGAATGATAGTCGCGGCAGGCGAGCGAATCGCAATGAATATGCCGATTCAGGGCACCGCCGCCGATATAATCAAGATCGCCATGGTGCGCGTCTATGACCGCATAAAACGCGAAAACCTCGTCGGAAAGCTGATAATGCAGGTACACGACGAGCTGATTATCGAATGTCCCGAAAACGAGCGCGACACGATGGCAAGGCTTCTCGGCGAGGAGATGGAAAACGCCGTTACCTTAAGCGTCAGGATGAAAGCCGACGTAAGCTTCGGCAAGAGCTGGCTGGAGGCAAAATGATGAAAAGCATTTCGAGTTTAAAGACCGCCTTCCTAAACTAAAAAGAATAATGGACTGATATTTACAATGAACAAAAAACAGATAAAAAAGCTTGCAGTTGTGGCGCTTCTTCTTGCGATAGGGCTGATACTGCCGTTCTTCACAATGCAGATAAAACAGATAGGAAAGATGCTCCTGCCTATGCACATCCCCGTCATCCTCTGCGGAATACTCTGCGGATATAAATACGGAGTAGCCTTGGGGGCTGTTCTTCCGATACTCCGCTCCCTTCTTTTTTCCATGCCGCAGTTCTACCCCAACGCAGTGGGCATGATGTTCGAGCTTGCGGTGTACGGACTCGTGACGGGACTTTTGTATGAAAAGCTGAAGGACAAAAAGGGCGGAATATTCGTCACGCTGATAGCGGCGATGCTCTCGGGCAGAATTATCTGGGGGCTTGTCCGCTCGGCGCTTTCGGTGGCGGCAGGCGGAGCCTTTACCCTCGAGCTCTTTATGGCAGGCGCGTTTGTCGAGGCACTTCCCGGCATCGTGCTTCAGCTTGTGCTCATACCGATAATAGTGCTCGCGTTGAAGAAAGCAAAAATATCCGTTTGACAAAGGCATTTCCGCCGGACTTTGCACGCGGAGCCTGTCGGCTGTTCGAAAGGGATATTTTTTGTAAAAATATTGTTTTTTTCTTGACATAAGGCGGTCAAAAAATTATACTTATAATGGAATTATCCATATTTTTTCAAACCGTATACGGAGGTAAAAATGAAGCTTACAAAATTACTATCATTGTTGCTTGTAGCGGTAATGCTCTTCAGCTTTGCTGCCTGCACAGGCGACGGCACAACCGACAGTAGCAGTAAGGTCGAATTTGACGGCCCTGAGGTAGCTATTGCCGACAATAACGGAAGCGAATACGTAATTATCCGCAATAAAAATGGTTCTGACTACGAAACCGATATCGCAGTCGACCTTCAGGACAGAATAAGAAAGATAACCGGCGCGGAGCTTAAAATCTCCAACGATAGTAAAGCCGAAAAACCGAAGGAAATCATTCTCGGTACAGCTCGCTCGGCAAACGCAGAGCTGGGAGAAACACAGTGGAAGGTTTCCCACGACGGCAGTAAGTTTATTATAACTGCAGGAAGCGACAAGGCACTTGAACTTGCATACACCTTCTTTCTGGAGCAGTTCTTGGGTTGCAAATGGCTTGATACCGAGCTTGAGCCCAGAAAGTCCATAAAGGTGCCCAAGGAATTCGTATATCAGGACGAATATATGTCCAAGGAAGCATTCCTGGCACAGACACAGCTCATTAAGTACCCCGAATATCCCGAAACCGCAATTCCCCGTGACTACGACTACTTCGTCAAGGTCACACAGGGCGATAAAACCATCGAAATCCCCGTATATAACCGCACAATCGGCTCCAACTATTTCATAAGCGGAATCAAGGACGGCGATATCCACAGAAGATATGCCGAGTTTGCTTTCTCAGGTGAACCCGCAACTATTGAAGTAACCGCAAACCTCGACTTCACGTCGGTTTCCGTAATGCCCTCCTCCAAGGGTATAGACTTCACGGTAGAAGGCAACAAGATAACCTATACCATTGATAAGCCCCAGACCACAATGATAAAGCTCAACGACAACAGAGATACCCTCCTTGCAATCTTTGCCGAAGAGCCCGAATATGAGGATGATATTCCCGATAAATCTCTTTCCACGGTTCACTACTATGAGGCAGGCGTTCACGAGCCTGAAAACGGCGAGATTGTCCTGGGCACAGGCGAAACCCTCTACCTTGCTCCCGGTGCAGTGGTCAAAGCAAGAGTTTTCGTTTCGGGAATGAACGTTAAAATCTGCGGACGCGGAACACTTCTGGAGTCCAGCCCCAACAGAACCAAGCTCGGCGAAAAAGCAAGCTTTATGATACAGATGGAAAGCGCAAAGGACGTTGAAGTAAGCGGTATCAAGGTAGTTGACGCACACACCTTCAATATCACTATACAGTCCTGCGAGAACGTCACAATCCACGACGTAAAAATGCTTGCTAACCAGATTTCCACCGACGGAATTTCCTGGTGGGGAAAGAACACCAACGTTTACGTTACAGATTGCTTCTGGCACGTTTCTGACGACATCTTCGTTGTCGGCGGCGAGTGTATAAACTGCCTCGTTGAAAACTGTGTCGTAGGCGCCGACTACGGCGTATTCACCCCCACAACAAGCGGTGAAGGCATAACCTTCAGAAACATCGACGTTTTCCGCAGCGGAAGACTCATCAAGATAATCAACGACGGCGGCTCGGCAGTTACTACAATGGAAAATATCTATGCTGAGGACGTCGACTCTACCGGCGCTATCGTCGACTATGCTCCCGGTAAGAGCAATCCGAGAAAATACGTTTTGAAGAACGTCAGCATTAACGGACTTAAGGCCGAAATCATTTCCGGCGCAAACATCAAAGGACTTGACGTCACCTTCGATAACGTTTGGATAGACGGAAAGCTCGTAACAGCAGACACAAAACTTGGCTCTTCAGCACCGGCACATACGATTACAATCACACCTGCAAACGACAAGGAAGCTGCAAAGGTAGGCGCTGATAACGTCAAGAAGGTCACAGCTTATAAGACCGAGAAGGTCTTCATCAACGCGCTTGAGGTTGAAACCGCAATCCCAACAGTCAAGGAAAACGGCACGGTTTACGTTCCCGTAAAAGAGGTGCTCGAGGCACTTGATTTCACAAACATAAAGCTCAACGACTCAAAGCTCACCTTTGAATATAAGGACGAGAAGTACGAGGTTGCAGGGGGCAGCACCGAGGCTGTTTCCAAGGGCAACAAGGTACAGCTCTCCACAGCTCCCGTTGTAAAGGACGGCAACGTCTGCGTACCGCTCGACTTCTTCAAGACGGTGCTCGGAACCGACGCTACCTACGACGAGGCAAAACTCCGCGTTAATATCACCAATATTGCACGCGACGGTAACCTCCTCAGAAACGGCGATATGGAGCAGGGCATGACGACCGATTGGATAACAAGATGGTTCACTCCTATGTACCTTTCCACCGAGGCGCACAGCGGAAAATATGCAATGCGCACCCTCGTTGACAAAGACTCCTACCAGCCCGGAGGCGCAAACGGTATCTATCAGGATATCGCGGACGTCGTACGTCGCTACGGCAGAGGAACCTATAAGGTTTCCGTATGGGTCAAGAAGAGCTCGAGCGCTACTGACAGTACAAAAATATCCTTGGGTATCAGTGATCAGTACGATATCGGCTCAGCTAAGGTGACAATCGCTCCCACAACCGACTGGAAGAAGATGGAATACATCTACCAGTACAACGGAAATCCCGAGACTCTCTCTGTACTGTATTTCTGCGTCGGCTACTCCGACGGAGGTACAAAGGGCTTCCTCATGGACGATATGATAATGGAAAAGATAAAGTAAAAACAGAAGGGGCGATACACCGGAAAGAGTATCGCGCCTTTTTTTGCTTGCGCCCGAAA
>JAZSEP010000028.1:0-6171 GCA_045531755.1 Oscillospiraceae bacterium
CCGCTTGGCCTCCGACTTAGAACTATTTCTCTGAAATCTATCATATAACTGCGCCAATAACCTTCCTTACTGCTTCTAACGCTGTATTTTCAATGCTTTCAATCGGCAACGGGTTCTCCCCTTCAAAGCATTTTATAACAACCCAACCCAATTTTTCGGCAGCATACAGTGCGGTTTCACGGCAAGCCTTGATATATTCAATGTTTTTCTCGTGAATATCTTTTTTATTGTCGTCGCCGTGATATCTGCCGGCGAGCAGCCTTTGAGATATGTCCGGGTCCATATCAAAATATATTACCGCGTCGGGCTTGGGTAGTCCCAATTTGACATACTCAAAATCGTTGAGCCACTCGATGAAGGTGTCCCATTCTTCTCTTGGGAGCTTTACCATTTGATGAAACAGATTTGAAGTTGTGTATCTGTTGCAGAGGATTATCTCGCCGTTATCATAGTTATCTTTCCATTTGGTCTTAAAGCTTGCGAACCTGTCCACAGCAAAAAAAGCAGAAGCTGCATATCCGTTTACGTCTTCCGGCTGATTGCCAAACTCTCCGCCAAGATACATATTAACGAGTGCCGAGGAGGGCGATTCATAATCCGGAAAGGAAACCATACAGGATTTTATGTTGTTTTTGGTAAAACGCTTGTACAAAAGCTCTGTTTGCGTTCCTTTTCCGCTTCCGTCCAAGCCCTCGATTGCAATCAATCTACCCATACTATACCTCACACGCTTCATTTTATTATTATTTTACTATTTGCCTCAAGAAAATTCAAGTGGGTATTGCAGAGTTTCGCTTTTAGTTTTATAATATAATTAAATAACATTGTACAGATAGCGTCTTCGCTATGTATATAGATCGATAGGAGTTATAATGATAGCTTTTGATAGTCTAAACAAACGTTATAAAGATCCTCTTTGTGCCGTTAAAACCAATCGAACTACAACGCTGATTATAAGAATTCCATCCGACTTTGACGGGGCAGTTGTTGAATACAAAAAGATTGATACAGACAACATCAACTCCATAGATATGGAGTATCTCGGATTTGAGGGTGAAAGCAAGGTTTTTAAGGCTAATCTTTCTTTTTGTGAGCCGTGTGTTCTGTTCTATAATTTCCGCATCTACAGGTTCGACGGCTACTGTGAATATCTCAACCGCGGTGCCTTGCAGAGATCGGAATTTTGTCATCATAAAGGCAACGAGTGGCAACTGACCGTATATGATGAAAACTACCGACAGCCCGAAGGGTTTGCCGGTAAATCGATGTATCAAATCTTCCCTGATAGATTTTACAGAGGAAAATTCACCCCAAAAGCCGACCGTAAAATACGCGATGATTGGGGCGGAGTGCCGTTTTATAACAACGACAAAAACAGCGCTGATTTCATTGGCAACGACTTTTTTGGCGGAAATCTGCAAGGCGTTATAGAAAAGCTCGATTATTTGAAGGAGCTTGGCGTTTCGATAATATACTTAAACCCCATTTTTCTTTCAAGTTCAAATCACAGATACAACACCTCTGACTATATGCAGATTGACCCTATTCTCGGTGATGAAAAAACCTTCTCCGAGCTTTGCGAAAAGGCGCACTCTTTGGATATCAAAATCATACTCGACGGTGTTTTCAGTCACGTAGGTGCCGACAGCAAATATTTTGACCTCGACGGAAAATACGGAGACATCGGTGCATATCATAATCCCGACAGCGAATACAGAAAATGGTTTAGTTTTGACAATAGCGCGATTGGATATAAAAGCTGGTGGGGAATCTTTTCTATGCCTGAAACAAATGAATCCGAACCCTCCTTCAAGGAGTTTATCTGCGGTGAAAACGGAGTTATTGCGCATTGGATGAGGCTTGGTGCTGACGGTATACGTCTCGACGTTGCCGACGAGCTCCCCGACGATTTCCTTGATTGCGTAAGAGAGCGTATAAAGTCAATAAATAAAGACGCTATCCTCATCGGTGAGGTCTGGGAAGACGCTTCAACAAAGCATAGTCACGGAGGCAGAAGACGATATTTGTTGGGAAATCAACTTGATTCTGTTATGAACTATCCGTTTAAAGCCGCTGTGCTGAATTTTATGACCTCAAAAAGCGCCTATGTTTTTCTTGAAGGTGTTGCGCAGATATGCAACAACTACCCTGCTCCCATGCTTAACTGCACAATGAACTTTCTTTCAACCCACGACACAGTACGCGCCATAAACCTTTTGAGCGGTTCGCAAGGCAATCACCTGCCTCGAAACGAACAGGCAAAATGTTCTTTATCTCAAGAAGAATACAGTCGCGGAAAGCATCTTCTCAAAGTTGCAATGACCGTTTTATTTGTTCTCAACGGCATACCATCTGTATATTACGGGGACGAAGCCGGACTGTGCGGTTTTGCAGACCCATTTAACCGCTTGTGTTTCCCTTGGGATAAGGAAGACAAAGAGCTTTTGGAGTTTGTTCGTGCTCTTTACCGATTCCGTTCTCAATTCTCGCACATATTGTCAGACGCCGTTTTTGAAATCGTATCGTGTGAAGAAAACGTTGCGATATTCAAAAGAACCAATAATAACGGTTCTATGCTGTGTGCTGTAAATATGTCGCAATCACCCGTTTTGTTGGACGACAAGTTGTTCAAAAATATTGTTTTCGGAAGCCTCGACGAGAACGGTTGTCTTGCTTCAGAAAACGTAGTAATAGGAATGATTTGATAGTGGACAGAGTTATACTCCATTGTGATTGTAATGCTTTTTATGCTTCGGTCGAAACGCTGTTTAGGCCGGAGCTTAAAAATGTTCCAATGGCAGTATGCGGAAGCCTCGAAAACCGACACGGCATTATCCTTGCCAAAAACGAGCTTGCAAAGGCGTTTAACGTTCAAACTGCAGAGACTATTTGGCAAGCGAAAAGAAAGTGTCCAAACCTTGTTTTGGTTGAGCCTCATCACAAAGAGTACGTGAAAATTTCAAAGCTTGTTAATGAAATCTATCATCGCTATACGGACTTTATCGAACCGTTTGGAATTGATGAATCCTGGCTTGACGTTACAAACAGCATAAAAATTTTTGGCAGCGGAGAAGAGATTGCAAACCGCATCAGAAGCGATATTTCAAAAGAGATAGGAATCACCGTATCGGTAGGTGTATCCTTTAACAAGGTTTTTGCAAAACTTGGAAGTGACTATAAAAAGCCCGATGCAACAACAGTAATCAGCCGTGAAAATTTCAAAAGAATAGTTTTCCCGCTTCCTGTTTCCACACTTTTGTTTGTCGGAAAATCAACCTCGAAAACTCTCGAGCTGCTTGGTATTGAAACTATAGGCGACCTTGCCAACGCAGACGTGAAGATATTGGAAAAAACCCTTGGTAAACTGGGAGAAATGCTTCACCGATATGCAAACGGCGAAGACAACAGCGAAGTTGCCGAATACAATCACCAACAGCGCATAAAGTCCGTTTCAAACGGTATGACATTTCCCCGTGACCTTGTCGGTGAAAACGATATACGAACCGCTGTTACAGGGCTCAGCGACATCGTCTCCTCCCGTATGCGAAAGTACGGCGTAAAATGCTCAACGGTCAGTGTCACCATCAAGGGACCTGATTTGAATTCATCATCAAAGCAAATCACGCTCAGCTCCCCTACCAATACTGCGGACGTATTACACGACAGCGCCTTGAATATCATAAAATCCATGAAAAACGCCGACAAACCAATCCGTTCGATTACATTGGCTGGAAGCAATTTGGTGTTTGAAGATGAAGAAATCACACAGCTCAGTCTTTTTGAAACCGAAGAACCCGATGACCGAAAGAGTGATATAGACGTTGCTATGGACAGCATAAGAAAAAAATACGGCAGAGGGTCGATAAAATTCGGCAGTGTTGTCAAAAACGACCTTGGTATAGACTAAAGGAGGATTTTGTGAAGAACTTAGGATTATATATTCATATCCCCTTTTGTCTGAGGAAGTGCCCCTATTGTGATTTTTACTCCCTTGAGTTCAGCAAAGATTTAAAAAACCAATACGTTTCTGCTGTTGTGGCTTGTATCAATCGCTTTGCCGACCGTGGCAGAAAAGTTGACAGTATCTATTTTGGCGGCGGAACTCCTTCCCTGTTGAGTGAAAATGATGTTTTTCAAATCCTCGAAACCGCAGACAAATGCTTTACTTTATCAAACGCCGAAATCGCAATGGAAGCAAACCCATCATCTGCAACGTTTGAAAAGCTTTTGGGATATCGCAAAAGCGGTGTCAACAGGCTTTCTTTCGGTGTTCAGTCCTTGAACGACCTTGAGCTTTCCGATTTGGGCAGACTACACGACAGCAAAAGTGCAATAGAAGCTATAAACAATGCTGTTAAAGCAGGGTTTAACAACCTTTCTGCAGACCTAATGCTTGGTATCAGCCGCCAAACCGAAGAATCATTAACAGAAAGCATTTCTACGCTTTCTACGCTTGATATAAAGCACATATCTGCATATATGCTAAGCATTGAAGAACAAACTCCATACGCAAAGATGCGAAGTTCTCTTCTGCTTCCCGATGAGGAAAAAACCGCTGACCTTTATATTACAACCTGCAGCGAGCTTGAAAAGCACGGATTTGAACAGTACGAAATTTCAAACTTTGCGGTTAAAGGCTTTGAAAGCCGTCACAATCTGAAATACTGGCAGCTTGAGGAATATCTCGGTATCGGTCCTGCAGCGCATTCGTTTTATAACGGCAAACGAAGCTACTATCCACGCGATATCAGGAGTTTTATCGGCGGAGACTTTTCAATGCTGTCCGACGACACCTTCAACCCGAGCGAAGAGTACGTTATGCTCTCGTTGAGACTAAAGAGTGGACTTGATTTGAAATCCGCTTGTGAATACGGTGTTGACACCCAAAACCTCCTCGAAAAAGCACAAAGGTTTATAAAACAAAAACTCGTTATCCTCGACAACGACCGCTTACACCTCACAAAAGAAGGCTTTCTCGTTTCGAACTACATAATTTCAGAACTAATATAGAAGGACTACAAGCATTTGCCTGTAGTCCTTCTTTACACTTAATCTGCAAAAATCAGAGAATATAATCTGTCACGCAATCGTACCAATGCACATAGGTTTCGCCGTTAATTATAATTCTTTCGTTTTCAGGAAGCATCTCTGTCCATAGCTTTCCGTGACGCCCGTTAGCCCAGTTGTTTTTGTTGAATCTGCGCCAAAGAACTGTTCGGCCGTCTTTATCAAGATACTGTTCAATGGCAATTCTATTATTAAAATGTCCAACATCCATAACGCAAATCGTGTCATAAGTTTTACCGTTTATTGTAATAGTGTATCTCCCGACGACATCTACCGTTTCGTTTTGTTCTTCCACTTCAATTTTGTTGTCTGTGCGCTTGATTCTTCCGCGAGGCACAACACAGGTTTCATATCCGCAATTATCTTCCCCAAATCCCCAATTGTTCATAAAAATTTCGTTGTCAAGGAAAGTGAAGTATTTTTTAACTCCATTATGAGTATGGCCTGCCGCTAAATAGCGACAATGTGTATCGGTAAGTTGTGCAACATAATAGCTTTCTATTGTATCGTTCAGCTTGCAATAGTGCTGTTTTGCAAGGATTTCAACACCCTCAATACCGTGTACCTCTGCTCTGCCTACAACAGCTACGTTGGAATAATCTTTCATTTTGCGAGACGGAATATCATAAGTACCCCAAGTTACCTTTTCATTAAGTCTTGGAATAATACAAAATCCCATAAGTTCTTCACATTTCACACTAAATGGAGCAAGCTCAGATTTTACGATTTTATATTCGGGCAAGTATTCAGGCAATTTTTTCATAGTTGTTTTTCCTTTCGATGTTTCTCTATAAGGATAATGATGTTTGAATTTTTCCTTTGCATAATGCAAGCGGCTTTTCACAGTACCGATTGGAACAGAAAGTTGTTTTGATATATCCTCTTGTGATAGGTTCTTGAAAAAGTATAGATATAGAATCTGCTTTTCTTTATCACCAAGAACTTCCAAGGTATCACACACGACGCTTTGCTCTGTAATACCAAGTCTTCCTGTGCTTAGTACCGACTCGGACAAAGAATCCAAAGGAATATTCATATCCTTAGCTTTTCGTCTATAATAGTCGTTACACTTGTGCCTCGCAATGCCAATGAGCCACGCCTTGA
>JAZSEP010000092.1:0-8599 GCA_045531755.1 Oscillospiraceae bacterium
CCGCAATGGACAGATTTTCCGCAATTTCCATATCCGGGGCGGTGCCCTTCATGGGATCCTGGAAGACTCTTCCCAGGTATGCCGCGCGCTTATGCTCGGGCATGTTGCTGACATCCACACCGTCGATCTCGATGGTGCCAAAGTCCGGCTTCCAGACACCGGCAATGGCATTCTGCAGGGTAGACTTACCTGCGCCGTTGCCGCCGATAACGGTGACAAAATCGCCTTCCTTCAAATGAAGGTCAAGTCCGCTCAAGGCAGTTTTTGCGTTTACGGTACCCGGATTAAAGGTCTTCTGCAGATTGGTGATTTTAAGCATTCGCGTCACCTCCTGCAGCTTGCTCTATGGGAAGGGGCTTTTGCTTGTTGAAGTATTCGCCCTTGATGTAAGGAACAGTGAGGAATATTGCAACGATAATAGCGGAAAGCATCTTCAGAAAATCTGTCTTTAGGCCAATGAGCACAACGAAGTTGTAAACTATGTAATAAACAATACCGCCGCCAACGACGCCGATAAGGCTAACTACAAAGTTCGGCTTAATCTTCATAGAAACAGATAGACCTATGAAGATTGCCGCAAGACCGATAACTATGGCACCGCGTCCGTCGTTTATGTTTGCAGAGCCCTTGTATTGAGCAAGTAAAGCACCGGAAAGAGCAACAATTCCGTTGGAAATTGCAAGTCCGATAACCTTGTTAAGCTTAACGTTTATTCCTTGCGCGCGGCTCATATCGGGGTTGTCACCCGTAGATTTGAGCGTAAGACCCACTTCGGTATAAAAGAACAACCAAAGAAATACTATCACAGCCACGATAATCAGCCCTGCCGATAGAATGGAAAGCGGGTTGTTGCTCATATGTACGAGTAGCTTGTTTGCTCTCGGGTCAATTGACACAAGAGATTTACCGCCGAGTATAGAGAGGTTTACGGAATAGAGGATAAGCTGTGTCAAAATACCTGCGAGGATGGAAGGTATTCCGCAAGCCGTGTGAAAAAGACCCGTGAGGATACCTGTCAAAGCTCCTGCAAGAAAAGCGAGTATAACGCTGAGCCAAACGGGCACTCCGCTTGTGATAAGCACAGCGCAGACACATCCGCCCGTGCAGATAGAGCCGTCAACAGTAAGGTCGGCAATGTCAAGAATTTTATATGAAATGTAAACGCCGATTGCCATAAGACCCCAGATGAGTCCTTCAGCGACAGCACCCGGTAATGCGTTTAAAAAAGCCATCTTTCACCTCAAGAAATTACTTCTCGTCAATAACGATACCGAGAGCGTCGCAGAGCTCCTTGTTGTATGTGACGGAAGGAGTAAGGGTTGCAATTTCAATATCAGCGGGAGTTGCTTCGCCGAGAAGAATTTTCGCCGCCATTTTGCCTGTCTCTGCACCAAGCTCATAGTAGTCGATAGCAAGACTTGCATAGCAGATTTTTCCGCCGTAGCTTGTGTATACGGGAACCTTTTTATCAGAGCAGATTGTACCAACGACGGAATCGTTGTCAGCAACAGTGTTGTCAGAGGGAACGTAGATTGCCTTGCACTCGTTTGCAGCAGCAGTTGTGATAGTCTGAAGCTCAGTAGTTTCGGAGAAGGTGAATGCTTCAACGACGATACCTTCGGACTCGAACAGAGCCTTTACAGCGTTGTACTGAACGAGAGAGTTGGATTCGTTTGTGCAGTAGATAACGCCAACCTTGTCACCTGCAACAAGACCGAGGGTGGAAATCATCATCTTTGCCTGCTCGTCAAAGGGAACAGCGTCGGAGGTTCCTGTTACGTTCTCAGGGATGTTGCCCTTGAATGTATCAACATAGTCCGTAACAGACGTTCCGAGAACGGGGATAGTGGTTGTAGCGTTAGCTGCTGCAAGAAGAGCGGGTGTAGCATTAGCCATAATCAAATCTACGTTTTTAGCAGTAAATGTGTTGATTACAGTTGTGCAGAGATTAGGCTCGCCTGCAACCTGTGTGTTGAAGGTAACGGTTTTTCCTGCTTTTTCGAGCTCTTCGGTGAGCGCGTCAACAAATCCGTTAGTAGCCTTGTCAAGAGACTCGTGCTCCATAAGCTGACAGATTCCTACAGTGAAATCGGCGCTTTCACCGCAAGAGGTGATAGAAACGCAGGCACACGCGCAAAGAGCGATTGCCAAAACCAAACTTAAAATCTTTTTCATGTTAAAAACTCCTTTGAAATAATAGACTAAAATAAAAAGTCCCCGCATCCTTTTCAAGATGCAGGGACGGACATACCGTGTTACCACTCTGCTTCACTCTTTTTTCACAAAAAGAGCCTCGTTAGGTGCATCATAACACCCTTGCAATGTAACGGTCGCTACCGGTAAGACCTACACAGCCAAGCCTTCAGCCTACAGCTAATGGAATGAATTCGCCTTAAATCACATTACTGCTTCGCACCAAACAACAGCTCTCTGAAATGCTCAAAAAGGGTACTGGTTTCCACTCAAACGCATTTAATATTAACATTTTATCCAATATGTAGAAGTTTGTCAAGTGTTTTTTAAAATAGAGCAAACGAAAATAGTATTATCTCTCGTAGCGCTTCTTGTTTTGACGGAGGGTGGATCAAATCATAGGCATGTTTCTCCATAAGTCTTTTGAGGATGCGTTGAGTGCCACGATGTTACGGAAGCATATTATGTAATACACGACTTAAAAGGAGGTGACCGTGATGAGCAGATGGAATTCTTATAATAACAACAATAACAATTGTCATGAAAACCGTCAGAACGACTGTGACGAGGATAAACAAACCTGCGGCTGTAGCTGTCAAAAAGATTCTTGTGCGGACGAAGTCCCCTGTGATTGTTTGATATGTCCACCCGGACCGCAAGACCCTGCCGGCCCCCAAGGACCCGCAGGTGAAAGCGGCAGGGCTTAATGGATTCAGCAAAGACGATAAGGCGCAGATTGTTGTGCATACAGTTGTGAAGAACGATTCACTTTGGGCAATAGCTGATAAATATCTTGGCAACGGCAGCAGGTATCCGGAGATAAAGGCACTCAATAACCTCAGAACAGATACAATCCACCCCGGTCAGACTCTTGAAATACCGCGTTAAATAATCCCAAAGAAAGAGAATTAAAGATTCGTCCAAGCACGAACGAAACTCCCATTTGTCGTTAGCGCCAGTCTGATCACATTCCGTTCACACCCAGCCGACGACGCCATCAAAGACCACCTTCGCTTCATTTCCCGAAGGGAGCGCTCGTTGGCTTTTCCACCAGATCGTTTTCTTGACGCTCAGACCCTCTCGGGTTCGAATCCCAATAAAAAACAAGAAGCATCACCTTGCGGTAATACTTCTTCTTTGGCGGAGAGTTAGGGATTCGAACCCTAGGTGAGTTTCCCCACACAGCATTTCGAGTGCTGCACCTTCGACCACTCGGACAACTCTCCATATATAAGATACTGCAGATAATTTTATCACAAGAATCCCTTCAAGTCAAGAGCAAACAGTGCAGAAGATTGACATATTAGTTTACATTTTGTTAACTAATACGATGGCGAATTATTGTAAAATATAAATGTAATACTAAAATTAGGGGACAAATTATGTTTGGCTATGTGACACCTTTCAAGCCCGATTTAAAAATTCGTGAATATGAGGCGTATAAATCTGTCTACTGCGGTCTTTGCCGCGAGATGGGAAAACGCTTTGGACCCTTTGCAAGACTTACTTTAAGCTATGATTTTGCCTTTCTTGCGATGCTTGAGCTTGCGGTCAAGGACAGGATGCCGGAATTTGAAAATTGTCGCTGTGCTGTAAATCCCTTGAAAAAGAAAACATGTGCGAAAACCTGCACAGAGCTTGAGTTTTCATCTTCAATAGCTATGATAATGCTGTATTATAAAGTGATTGATAATATACGTGACAGCAAGGGGTTTAAGAAATTATGGTGGCTGATTCTCAAACCTTTTTCAGCATCCGCATATAAAAAGTCAAAGGCCAAATATCCAACGGTTGAAAAAGAGATAAATCAGGCGATGAACAGACAGTACGACATTGAAAAAGACGCGGACTGCTGTGTTGACGAGGCTGCCGACCCCACCGCCACTGCACTTGGTGCTGTGTGTCAAAGTATAGATGAATCAAAAAAGAGCGACCTTTACCGTTTTGGATATCTGCTTGGCAGATGGGTGTATCTTATCGACGCACTTGACGACATTGAAAAGGACAAAAAGACGGGAAACTACAATCCTTTTTTGAGCGGTTGCGGAGAAACTGTAGCAGACATAAAGGAATATGCACGCGGAAGCATAAACGCAACGGCTGCAGAATTACAGCTTGCGCTTGAAAAACTTGACATAAAAGTTTTCAGGCCTATAATATATAATGTGATATATCTTGGATTAGCTGATACACTAAAAAGAGTTTCAGACAAAGAATAGTTCGGGAGGATACTATGGGAGATCCCTACAGAATTCTAAATATTGACAGTTCCTGCAGCGATGAGGAACTAAAGTCGGCATACAGAACTCTGCTCAAGCAGTATAGCGCTGACCTGAGTGCACCGAGTCCGCAATGCGAAGCTGCACAGCAAAAGATAGACGAGCTCAACGCTGCTTATGACGAGATTATGAATATGCGCCGCGGAAATGGAGAGAGAAGGTCCTCATTTTCCGACATACGCAGAATGATAAATCAAAATCGCATTGCAGATGCAGACGAGCTTTTGGAAGGTGTACCGCAGACGGCAAGGGATGCCGAATGGTATTTCCTCAAGGGAAGCGTTCTTCATTCAAGGGGTTGGATTGACCGCGCAATGAATTGTTTTTCTCGTGCCGTCAATATGGACCCCAACAACGCCGAGTATAGAGCAGCTCTCAATAATATGATGTACCAGAGAAACACCGGCTATAACCAAAACGGAGGATACAGACAACCACAGACTGCAGGCGGTTGCAGCGGATGCGATATGTGCTCGGGACTGTTGTGCGCGGACTGTTGTTGTGAATGCTTGGGTGGAGACCTAATATCCTGTTGCTGATATTCGGAGGACAGTATGAGTAAGAATAAAAGTGCAAGCAGTGTGGCGTTTGGAGGAATAATTTCTGCCCTTGCTGTATTGCTGATGTTCTTTACGGGAGTGTTCCCGTTTGCCACCTATGCTTTGCCGGCTTTGGCAGGGCTCTTGTTGGTGGTAATAGTCATAGATCACGGTATGAAATGGGCTTGGTGCGTATATGGCGCAATTTCAGCTCTTGCAATTTTGATAACGCCTGATAGGGAAGCGGCAGTAATGTTCGTTCTTTTCTTCGGCTATTATCCAATTTTGAAATCCCTTCTTGAACGGGTTCGTTCAAGAGTGGTAGAATACGTCCTCAAATTCGCACTTTTTAACGTGGCAATTGTGGTTTCTTATCTTTTGATAATTCACGTTCTCGGTATTCCTGATATACTTGAAGAGTTTGGAGAGCTTGGCAAGTACGGAGTTTGGATAATGCTTGGACTTGGAAATATTGTTTTCATTCTGTATGATATTACAATATCTCGTCTCATATGTATTTATACAGGATGGCTGAAGCCGAAAATTTTTAAAAGTGGCAGATGAGTACTTTACAATAAGGTCAAGATGTGTTAAAATAGCAACAGCGATGCTGTTGCTGTTTTTATTTATAACTCAAAGTACTAAAGCGCCCGACCGCACGGATGTGCGGAGACGAGGAGCGGGATTTATCGAAATGTTCGGCGGATGTCCCGTCGGTCCCGGTCGACCGAAGATTGTTGACAAAACGTATCAGTAATGATACTGCACAAAGCAACAATCAGATCGTACTTATATATTCACTTCAGCATCCCTATAAAATACGGTACGAACTGCGCACAGAAATTTTCTGCGCAATGTTTTTCGTTGCCGAAAATACGGGGGTTTTTTTATGTGCGGAATAGTTGGCTATGTTGGCAACCTGAAGGCAAAGAACGTGCTTCTTGAGGGACTTGCTACTCTTGAGTACAGAGGCTATGATTCGTCGGGAATCGCATTGTTTGAAGATGGGGGCATAGAAATCATCAAGGCAAAAGGACGCCTGTCCTGCCTTGCGGAAAAAATTGACGGCTTTGGACGTGACTTTGTTTCGGGCTGTGGAATAGGACACACGAGATGGGCAACTCACGGAGAACCTTCGGACGTCAATTCCCACCCGCATTCTGCTAAAAACGTTGTTTTGGTACATAACGGTATAATTGAAAACTATATGGAACTCAAGGAAATGCTCGTTAAAAACGGATATTCCTTTGAATCCCAGACTGACACGGAGATTGCCGCAAAAGCAATTGATTATTGCTATGACGGCGACCCTGTAAAAGCTATAAAAAAAGCAGTAGAGCTTATAAAAGGTGCATACGCATTCGGAATAATGTTCAAGGATAAACCCGACTGTATATACGCAATAAGAAAAGACAGTCCGCTTGTTGTCGGTTTGTCTGTCGGACAGAATTTCATTGCATCAGACGTTACAGCGATACTTAAATATACCAATAAGTATTATCTCCTTGAAGAAAACGAAATAGCAGTTATTACCAGTGAAGCGGTCGAGGTTATGGACCTCGACGGAAACGCAGTAGCTAAGAAAACGCATACTGCCGATTGGGACGTGGCTGCCGCTGAAAAGGGAGGATACTCCCACTTTATGCTCAAGGAAATAAACGAGCAGCCCTCGGCTATAAAGAATACCATCAGCCCCAGAATAAAGGAAGGCATTCCCGAATTCTACAACGAAGGACTTTCCGATGAGCAACTCAGAAAATATAAAAAGATTCATATCGTAGCTTGCGGAACTGCAATGCACGCGGGACTCGTTGGCAAAAATCTCATCGAAAAATTCGCAAGAATTTGTGTTGAAGTAGAGGTTGCTTCAGAGTTCAGATATAAAGACCCCATCCTTTCGAAAGACGATTTGGTGGTCGTTATTTCCCAGTCGGGCGAAACAGCCGACTCGCTCGCAGCCCTCAGACTTGCAAAAAAAGCAGGCATTGATACGTTGGCTGTTGTAAACGTAGTAGGTTCTTCGATTGCAAGAGAAGCTGATAAGGTTATATACACTTGGGCAGGCCCCGAAATTGCGGTTGCAAGCACTAAGGCATATTCCGTTCAGCTTGCAGTAATGTATCTTTTTGCTATAAGACTTGCATATGCAAACGGCAAAATAACAAAGGATGAGGCTGTTAAAATTACTGCCGAGCTTTCTGCAATACCCGACGTAATTGCCACGCTTTTGTGCGACACAAGTACATATCAGGAAACCGCAAAAAAGATAGCTATGCACGATAATATGTTCTTTATAGGACGTGGAGTAGACTATGCGGTTGCTCTTGAAGGTTCCTTGAAGCTCAAGGAGATTTCCTACATACATTCCGAGGCATACGCGGCAGGTGAACTGAAGCACGGAACCATTTCACTTATCGAGGACGATATTCCCGTCGTTGCACTCTGCACACAGTCTGCTCTTCTCGAAAAGATTGTCAGCAATATACGAGAGGTAAAGACAAGAGGAGCATACGTAATTGCCGTTTGCCCCAACGATGTGTCCATTCCCGAAGATGCAGTTGACCAGCTGATTTCCATACCTCGTGTAGACGACGTAATGATGCCGCTTGTCAGCGTTGTTCCGTTGCAGCTCATCGCTTATTATACTGCAGTAGAAAGCGGACGCGATATCGACAAGCCGAGAAATCTCGCCAAATCCGTTACAGTTGAATAAGTAGGCCACTTGATAGGCTTAACACAGTAAAAGCGATACGAGTCTACAGACGCGTATCGCTTTTGAAATATTATAAAGAGGTAAATATGAAACTTTCTTCGTTCCTTCGCTTTGCAGGGTTTGGAATAAAAACCATACTACTGAAGAAAAAAGACCCGATTCTCGGAACTGTTATATTGACCGATAAATGCAACCTGAAATGCAAGCATTGCTCGGTCAACAATATAACTGCAGTAGTGCACCCGTACAGCCAAATAAAAAACGAAATGGCGACCTTATACGATATGGGCGTTCGCATACTTTTCTTCTGCGGCGGAGAAACTTTTTTGTGGAAGGATGGAGAAAAAACTCTCAGAGACCTCGTTGTTGAAGCTAAGGAAATGGGCTTTTTGATCGTCAACGTCGTCACCAACGGAACGTTTCCCATTGACCTTCCCGAAGCGGATTTGATTTTGCTAAGCCTTGACGGCGATAGAGAAAGGCACAATGAAATCCGCACCGATACATACGACACTATTATACAAAACGTCAAAAATGCAACCTCTGATAACATCTGCTTTTATATGGCAATCAATCAAATCAATAAGGATGCGGTTGAGGATGTTTGCATCACAGCGCGTGACACCAAAAACGTTCGTGCCGTTTCTTTCAATTTTCACACACCGTATCCGGATACAAAAGAGCTTGCATTGTCCAAGCAGGACAAAGAGAAGTGCTGTGAAACTATAGAAAAAATGATGAAAAAAGGGGCGCCTGTTTTCAATTTGAAGAGCGCGTTCCCGTATCTCATCAACAATTCTTTCCCAACGCCGTGCCATCAGTGCGTGGTAATCGAAAACGGAAAGATTTTCACCTGCGGAAGATGTATAGAGGTG
>JAZSEP010000064.1:0-5910 GCA_045531755.1 Oscillospiraceae bacterium
TGTTATGGGCACTACCACGTGGACGTATGACTTGGGCAACGGAATGATGCAATCGATAAGCGGTGACAGCTCACATCCGTTGCAACAGCTTGAAACTATTATGTCTAAAGCGCTAAAGGTCACCCGTCACAACGAAGCATCGCTTGTCGCAGACCTGAAATTTGACGTCGCACCCGACAGTATATCTGTGAACGCTTGGTTTTTGGCAGAAAACGGAAATACAAAACCTTTTGATGCCGAGGTTGACGGACTGAGCATTATACTAAACGAGGCAAAAGAAACCAGCGTTTATGAAATCGTCGCAACCTGGAACAGTTCAACTAAGTATTTCGGAACGGTCAGATATTCGTTTTGTGTGGTAGAAGAAAACAAAAATTAGAAAAAAGGAAGGGTGACGTTTTGCCACCCTTCTTTTTTTGTATTTAAACTAACAATATTCGTTTTATCCGTTTTTCTTCTGTCTTACAAACTCTGTCATTGCTTTGAAGCTGCAAAAATCGCGTTTTTTTATTTCATCCTGTAATTCCTTCGGCAATGAATAAAAAAACTCATAGCTTGTAGTATCCTGATCAAGAAGGTCGGAAAGACCGACAAAGTTGCTTCCCTCAATCATACTTTCACCTCTTTCGATATTAGTATCAGTTTTCAGAGATGAAAGTATTTATAGTGATTTCTGTAAATTTAAAAACGGCCGGGTAAATCCCAGCCGTTTTTATCAAAGGTATTTAACAAAATCCAATGGGGTGTTACAGATAGCAACACATTCTTTTTCGGGGAAACCTTCGTCGGGTCCAAAGCCGTAGGCGGCGGCGATGAAGTCTACGCCTGCTTCCTGTGCGCCGTATAGGTCAAAGATACTGTCTCCTATGAGCACGGCTTCATCCTTGGCAACGTTCGTTGCTGCGAGTCCTTCTGCTATCAAGCCTGCCTTTGTGGATTTTTCCTCTTTGTTACCACCGATATAATCAAAATATTGCGCCAAGCCAAAATGCTCGAGCACCCTTTTTGCAGAATCTTCAGGTTTTAAAGTCGCAACACAGATTTTTCTGCCATCGTTTTTGAGGTGTTTTAAGACGGCTTCTATTCCGTCATAGACTTCCGCCTCAAATATTGCGCCTTTGTTTTTATAGTTCTCGCGATAGTGAAAAACAGCAAGGTCGATATCGTCCCCTTTGAGCCCTGCTACCCTCTCAAACCCCTCCTGAAGAGGCGGTCCGATAAAGCGCCTTGCTTTTTCAAGGGGGAGCTGTTCAAGTCCCATTTTATCGAGTGCGTACTTGACCGAGTTCAAGACACCCTTGCTTGTATTGAGAAGTGTTCCGTCAAGGTCAAAAATTATCGTTTTATACATAGGTTCTCCTGTTCCGAAAACACTGGCTATTGCCGTTTTTTCGGTATGAGTGATACTGAGAGAAAGATTCAGCTTGCGCTTTTTTGCAATTTCTGCAACTTTTCCAAAATACTCAAGGTACGGTCTGCCCAAAAGGTCGTGGCAAACGCCGATATCAGAGAGCTTGAAGTTTCTGATGCCTGTTCCTATTGCCTTTGAGAACGCTTCTTTTGCCGCAAATGAAGCCGCAACCGACTGCGGATTCATATTTTTTGAAGCGAAATAGTTTCTCTCATTTTCGGTAAAAAAGCGGTCGAGAAACTGTGGGTTCTCCATACTCTTCTTTATTCTGTCAATCTCAACGACGTCAATTCCGTTAAGTATCATACCTTAGTCCTTTATTCCCCAAACGTTTCTCGGCACATAGGGCTTCATGGCCGCAAGAACCTTTTCGTTTGCATTGAAAACCACCATAGTTTTGCCCTTAGAGGGATGTCTGAAAATGCCGTAGTAAACGTTGTCGCTTTTCTCGCTGTCGCAAGCCTTTATTACTGTGGTACAGCCTTGCTCCTTTGCAGCCGCAGGGTCGTACTTTGCAAGCTCTTCAAAATTTGCGCAGTTGACGGATATAAGTCTTTTGCGGTCACGACGGGCAATTATCTTATCAACATCCATCCCGCCGTTAGTTACAATAACCTCAAATTCAACGTTCAGATTGTTCATAAGGTACCATCCAAGGTAGAGAGCACCTAAACCGCCCATAATTGCGAATGGTTGGAACACTCCTACATATCGCGAAACAACAAACAACACCGCGCACACCAAAATAGCAGCAATGGAAATTCCAAGCTTTTTGATATTATCAACGGCATTTGGCTTTTTTACGACCATATATTCGGTATAAATATCTCCCATATTACATTCCCCTTTCATATCAAACGTTAAATCTGAACAGCATTATATCTCCGTCTTTTACAACATATTCTTTACCTTCAAGACGGACAAGTCCTTTTTCTTTTGCGGCTACCATAGTTCCGCATTCGATGAGGTCATCGTAGGAAATAACCTCTGCTCTGATAAATCCCTTTTCAAAGTCGGTATGTATCTTTCCTGCCGCCTGAGGAGCTTTTGTTCCCTTTTTGATTGTCCAAGCCCTGACTTCTTGCTTTCCTGCGGTGAGGTAAGAAATGAGACCGAGAAGCGAATATCCAGTTCTTATCATTCTGTCCATTCCGGATTCCTCGAGGTTGAGTTCACTGAGGAACATCTTCTTGTCCTCGTCGCCCATATCGGAAATATCCTCTTCCATCTTCGCGCATATCGGAAGTACAGCGGCTTTTTCAAGAGCGGCAATTTCGCAAACCTTTTTATAGTGGGTGTTGTTATCAATGTTGTTGATAAAATCGTCCTCGCTCATATTTGCAGCGTAGATTATAGGCTTGTTTGAAAGAAGCGGTACAGTCGAAACCATATCAAGCTGTTCATCAGTGTAATCGAAGGAGCGAGCGGATTTGCCTTCCTCAAGATAAGCTTTGAGTACCTTGAAAAATTCAGCTTCAGCAAGATACTTTTTGTCGCCCTTCGCAGCCTTAGTTGCCTTGTCAATTCTGCGCTCAAGGATATCAATATCAGAAAAGATGAGCTCGAGATTTATCGTTTCGATATCTCTTTCTGCACCGACAGAGCCGTCTACGTGAATTACATCGGTTCCCTCAAAGCATCTTACGACGTGAACGATAGCATCGACCTCACGTATATCTGCAAGGAACTTATTTCCAAGTCCTTCGCCCTTTGAAGCGCCTCTGACAAGACCTGCAATGTCAACAAATTCTATGGTTGCAGGGGTAAGCTTGTCCGCATCGTACATTTCATTCAAAACGTCAAGTCTTTTGTCGGGTACCGAAACAACACCGACGTTTGGTTCTATCGTACAGAAAGGATAGTTTGCCGACTGCGCGCCTGCGTTTGTCAAAGCATTGAAAAGCGTGCTCTTTCCGACATTTGGCAGTCCTACCATTCCGAGTTTCATATCTATTCCTCCAAGAAATTACATTATCTATATTATTATACACTTTTTAAGTTTCAATAGCAATAGTTCAACTACTTTATTTTTGCCGAATATAATATAAAAACGAGGTGTTTTTATGCGGATTAAAAGGCAAAAAAAGAAAAGGGATTACGTTTTTTTCATCCTTAAAGCAGCGCTTTTGATTTCTGTTATATATTTGTGCGTCAATTTTTTCTACAACAGAATAAGGCCTATGGTTATTACAGCAGCAGGAAATCAAGCGAGGGTTGTTGTCACCAACGCCCTCAACAAAGCAATAACCGAAGAGCTTTCGAAAAACGAAATCAAATATGCAGATATTGTATCTGTATCCCGAAACAGCGACGGATTGGTGACGTCAATAGAAATAAACACCGTGTCGGCAAATTTTTTCAAGGCACGAATACTTTCGGTAGTCTTGACTCAACTTAGGAGCATTGAACAGCAAAGTCTTTTGATACCGGCAGGTTCACTGTCGGATATTCCCTTTTTCTTCGGCAAGGGACCGAATATAAACTTTAAAATCACTACTTCCGGAGTAGCTGATGCCAAATTCGAAAGCGAATTCACCTCTGCAGGTATAAACCAAACCTGCCACCGCATAAAGCTTGTTGTGACAGCAGACATATACGCTTTGGTACCGGGATTTGCTTCTTCTGCCAAGCTCACCACGGACTATTACATAGCTGAAACAATTATAGTTGGCGTGACACCCGATTTTTTTGCGGATATTGGATAAACATGATTGTAAAGAGATAATGATTGTGCTATAATAAAAGTATTAGAAAGGATGTGTTGTTATGGAATACGCTTGGGCATTCTGGCTCATACTTGCAATTGTATTGATTGTAGTGGAAGCATCTACATACAGTCTGATATCTGTTTGGTTCGCACTGGGAGCACTCGTTGCGATTGTTCCTGCTCTTATATGGAGCGATGCTGTTTGGCTACAGTTTGCTGTGTTTGTTGTTGTATCGGCTGTATCCTTGGCATTCACCAGGAAATTCTTCAAAAAAGTTCTTAAGTATAATCCTGAACCTACCAACGCCGATCAGGTTATCGGAAAGCAGGCGATTGTAAAAGAGGAAATCGACAACATCCACGAAACAGGCAAGGTCACCGTAATGGGTCTTGATTGGACTGCTCGTTCTGCAGACGACTCAGTCATTGCTATCGACGAAATTGTCACAGTCAAGGAAATCAACGGTGTTAAGCTTATAGTAGAAAAAATAAAGACGGAGGAATAGTTTATGCCACCTGTAGTTTATGTCATTTTAGCGTTTATCTTTTTTATTCTTATTGTTATTATTTCAAACATCAAGATTGTTCCTCAGGCAACAACCTACGTTATCGAGCGTCTTGGAGCCTACAAATGCACCTGGAACACGGGACTTCACTTCACGGTTCCGCTCATCGACAAGGTTGCCAAAAAGGTTTCCTTGAAGGAACAGGTTGTCGACTTCAAGCCTCAGCCCGTTATTACCAAGGATAACGTCACAATGCAGATAGACACCATCGTGTTCTATCAGATAACCGACTCCAAGCTTTATGCATACGGTGTTGAAAGACCTATTTCTGCAATTGAAAATCTTACAGCTACCACGCTGCGTAACATCATCGGTGATCTTGAACTTGACCACACCCTCACATCCCGTGATGTGATTAACACAAAAATCACCTCTTCTCTTGACCTCGCTACAGACAAATGGGGCATCAAGGTCAACCGCGTCGAGCTGAAAAACATCATTCCTCCCCGCGAAATTCAGGATGCGATGGAGAAGCAGATGAAGGCAGAGCGCGAGCGTCGTGAATCGATTCTCAGAGCTGAAGGTGAAAAGAGAAGCCAGATTCTCGTTGCAGAGGGTGAAAAACAGTCTGCAATTCTCCACGCAGAAGCTGAAAAGGAATCCGCTATACTTCGCGCAGACGCCGTCAGAGAGGCTAAAATCCGTGAGGCGCAGGGTGAAGCTGAGGCTATTATGTTGGTTCAAAAGGCTCAGGCCGATGGTATCAAGTTGCTCAACGAAGCTGCTCCAACACAGCAGATACTTTCTCTCAAAGGTCTTGAGGCTTTCGCAAAGGTTGCCGACGGAAAAGCTACGAAGATTATTATACCCAGCGAAATTCAGTCACTTGCCGGTCTTGCAACTTCTATAACCGAGCTTGTTAAGGAAGAAGACAAATAAATGAATTACCCGTTGTCAAGATTTCTCTTGACAACGGGATTTATTTTGTATATAATACTAAAGTACTTGCCGGTGTGATGGAATTGGCAGACGTACGGGACTCAAAATCCCGCGGTGGCGACACCGTGCGGGTTCGACCCCCGCCACCGGCACCAAAAATAAGAACTGACTCGTTAGAGTTGGTTCTTATTTTTGTATAACGAAAACCACGCGATAGTCGCGTGGTTCAAAAGAGCTTTAGCGATGAAAAAACCTCCGATTGTGATAGAATAGAAGCGACCTGCCAGTCACCAAAAGCATCACAATCGGAGGTAAATAAATGAAAAAAGAAAGTATAGACACAAGTA
>JAZSEP010000084.1:0-17090 GCA_045531755.1 Oscillospiraceae bacterium
TTTCCGCCTTTTCGGGAGCTGCGGGAGTAATATTTATATGCTTTTCAGCACCGTTGGAGTTTAGGAACTCACGGGAAATGTCAACGATAGTCTTGCCGTTCCAGTGCATTACAAGGCGAGGAGAAGCCGTAACCGTTGCAACAACGGTAGATTCAAGATTCTCGGAAGCGGCAAGTTCACAGAATCTGTCCGCGTCCTTGGCTTCAACCACAACTGCCATTCTTTCCTGGGATTCGCTGATGGCGATCTCAGTGCCGTCAAGTCCCTGGTACTTCTTTGGAACTGCGTTAAGGTCGATCTCAAGACCGTCAGCAAGCTCGCCGATAGCAACCGAAACACCGCCTGCACCGAAGTCGTTGCAACGCTTAATCATTCTGCAAGCTTCAGCGTTTCTGAAAAGTCTTTGGAGTTTTCTTTCCTCGGGAGCGTTACCCTTCTGTACCTCTGCACCGCAGCTTTCAAGGGATTTGAGGTTGTGGGACTTGGAGGAACCTGTCGCACCGCCGCATCCGTCACGGCCTGTGCTGCCGCCTAAAAGGATAACAACGTCGCCTGCCTCGGGGCGTTCACGGCGAACGTTCTCTGCAGGAGCTGCGGCAATAACCGCACCGATTTCCATTCTCTTTGCGGCATAGCCCTCGTGGTAAATCTCGTCAACCATACCCGTCGCAAGACCTATCTGGTTGCCGTAGGAGGAATAACCTGCCGCCGCAGTAGTAACAATCTTTCTCTGGGGGAGCTTGCCTTCAAGAGTTTCGGAAACGTCTTTTAACGGGTCATCCGCACCGGTAACACGCATAGCGGCATAAACGTAGGATCTTCCGGAGAGCGGGTCGCGGATAGCACCGCCGATGCAGGTAGCCGCACCGCCAAAGGGCTCGATTTCTGTAGGATGGTTGTGTGTTTCGTTTTTGAACAAAAGCAACCAAGGCTCGCTCACACCGTCGACCTCAACGTCAATTTTAACGGTACAAGCGTTGATTTCTTCGCTCTCGTCAAGCTTGTCAAGCTTTCCTGCCTTTTTGAGATGACGGACAGCAAGTGTTGCAATGTCCATAAGACAAACGGGCTTTGTTCTGCCGAGAGCCTTTCTTGTTGCGATGTATTCGTCGTATGTAGACTGTAAAAGCTCGTCCTCAAACTTCACGCTGTCGATAACAGTAAGGAAGGTTGTGTGACGGCAGTGGTCGGACCAATAGGTGTCAATCATACGGATTTCTGTGATTGTCGGGTCACGGTGCTCGCTCTTGAAATAGTCCTGACAGAAGGTGATGTCTGCAAGGTCCATCGCAAGACCGTAGTTTGCGATAAACTCTTCAAGACCCTTCGTGTCAAGCGTGATAAATCCGTCAAGAGTCATAACCTCTGTTGGAATTACGAAGTTATCCTTTAAGGTTTCGGGCTTTTCAAGAGAAGCCTCTCTCGACTCAACGGGGTTGATGACGTACTTTTTTATAGCGCCGAGTTCAGCGTCGGAAACCTCGCCGTATACAAGATAAACCCTTGCAGTACGGACGGTAGGACGCTCACCCTGTGAGATAATCTGCACACACTGCGCCGCAGAGTCTGCGCGCTGGTCAAACTGACCCGGAAGATACTCAACCGCAAAAACCTTCGCGCCTGCAGCATCAACCTCAGTAGTGACAATATCAAGCTGGGGTTCGGAGAAAACTGTGCCTACAGTGTAGTCAAACAAATCCTTTTCGATGTTCTCGACGTCATAGCGGTTAATAAGACGGATGTCAGAAACCGACTTTATTCCAAGCAGATTGCGGACGTCGGACAAAAGACCGCGAGCTTCGTTTGCGAGCTCTCTTTTCTTTTCAACAAAAATACGATAAACCATAATTACCTCCCGGCTCTAAGTGCTTTTGCACCAATGTCACTTCGGCAGAAGGAATTGCCGAAGCAAACCTTTTCAACCTTTTTATAAGCGGACTTGATAGCCCCTTCAAGAGTGGTATCCACCGCAGTAACGCCCAAAACGCGTCCGCCTGCAGTTTTGAGTACTCCGCCGTCAAGCTTCGCACCGGCAACGTAAACGCTGTCTGCAACACTATCGTCGATAGTAAGCTCGAAGCCCGATTCATACTTTTGCGGATAGCCCTTGGAAGCCATAACCACGCAAGCCGCACAAGCGTCCTTGAATTTCACTTCGGTTTTGTCGAGTGTTCCGTTTGTGACCGCCTGCATAACAGTTAAAAGGTCACTCTCCAAAAGAGGAAGCACAACCTGAGTTTCGGGGTCGCCGAAACGGCAGTTGTATTCAATAACTTTAGGACCGTCTGCAGTCAGCATAAGTCCGAAATATAAACAACCCTTAAAGCTTCTGCCCTCGCTGTTCATAGCGTTAATGGTGGGCAAGAAGATGGTTTTCATACAAACCTCTGCAATAGAGTCGGTGTAGTAGGGATTGGGAGCAATTGTACCCATACCGCCCGTGTTAAGACCCTCGTCGTTGTCAAGCGCGCGCTTGTGGTCCATCGAGGAAATCATCGGTACAACGGTTTTTCCGTCGGTAAAGGAAAGAACGGAAACCTCGGGACCTGTCAAAAACTCCTCGATAACGACACGGCTGCCGCTCGCACCAAAAACCTTGTCCTCCATCATGGAAACTACGGCGTCCTTTGCCTCGTCACGCGTCATAGCAATGATAACGCCCTTTCCAAGAGCGAGTCCGTCCGCCTTGATAACGGTAGGAATGGGCGCAGTCTCGAGATATTCGAGAGCCTTTTTCATATCGTCAAAGGTTTCATACTTCGCGGTAGGAATACCGTACTTTTTCATAAGGTTTTTGGAGAAAACCTTGCTTCCCTCAATGATAGCCGCCGCTTTGTTCGGTCCGAAGCAGGCAATACCCTTTTCGTTTAAAGCATCAACCGCACCGAGCACCAACGGGTCATCGGGAGCGACAACGGCATAATCTATCTTGTTTTTCACCGCAAAATCCACGATGCCCTCAATATCAACAGCCTTAATGTCAACGCAGACAGCGTCTGCCGCAATACCGCCGTTTCCGGGCAGAGCATAGATTTCGCTGATGGTTTTGTTTTCTTTCAGCTTCTTGATGATGGCGTGTTCACGACCGCCACCGCCAACGACCATTATCTTCATAAACCTTCTCCTTGCAGTCGGAGTACCGTTGCCCTGATTTCAGAGCAACGGTACGGATTGTAAATTAAGCGTATATTGGGAATTTTTCGCAGAGAGCTTGAACCTCTTTCGTGATGCGCTCACGGTTGCCCTCAAAGTCAACGATAACGTCCTTTATCCAGCCTGCGATAAGCTTCATCTCTTCCTCCTTGAAACCACGGGTGGTAACAGCAGGAGTGCCGATTCTGAGACCGCTTGTGATAAACGGACTTGCAGGGTCGTTAGGTATAGTGTTCTTGTTAGCAGTAATGTGAACCTCGTCAAGTCTGTGCTCAAGCTCCTTGCCTGTAACACCGAACTTTGTGAGATTTAAGAGCATAAGATGGTTGTCAGTACCGCCGGAAACGATGTCGATACCCTCAGCGATGAGAGCGTCGCAAAGAACCTTTGCGTTCTTTACAATCTGCTCCTGATAAGCCTTGAACTCGTCGGTGAGAGCCTCGCCGAGAGCAACAGCCTTTGCGGCAATAATGTGCATAAGAGGTCCGCCCTGAGTTCCGGGGAACACCGCCTTGTCAATCTGCTTTGCGAGCTCCTCCTTGCAGAGAATCATACCGCCTCTCGGACCGCGAAGAGTCTTGTGAGTGGTGGTAGTAACAACGTCTGCATAGGGGACGGGAGAGGGGTGTACACCTGCAGCAACAAGACCTGCAATGTGTGCCATATCAACCATAAGGAAAGCTCCAACCTCGTCTGCAATCTCTCTGCAACGGGCAAAGTCGATGGTTCTCGAATAAGCAGAAGCACCGACAACGATGAGCTTCGGCTTGCACTCTACTGCAATTCTTCTCATCTCGTCATAGTCAATCATCTCGGTCTCGTCGTTAACACCGTAGGGAACAACGTTGAAGTACTTTCCCGAAATGTTAACGGGTGAACCGTGAGAAAGGTGACCTCCCTGCTGAAGATTCATACCCATAACGGTGTCACCGGGGTTTAAAAGAGCAAAGAATACCGCAAGGTTAGCATTCGCGCCGCTGTGGGGCTGAACGTTAGCATGCTCCGCGCCAAATAGCTTCTTTGCACGCTCGCGTGCAATCTCCTCAACAACGTCAACGCACTGGCAGCCGCCGTAATAACGCTTTGTGGGATAGCCCTCGGCATATTTGTTGGTAAGTACTCCGCCTGCGGCGAGAAGTACAGCCTTTGAAACTATGTTCTCGGAAGCGATAAGCTCGATGTTGTGCTGCTGACGCTCAAGCTCAGAGTGGCAGGCAGCAGCAACCTCGCTGTCATAGCTTTTAAGTTCTTCAAAAAAGTTCATATCAAAATCTCCTAAGTATTAGTGATGGAACAATCTCATACCGGTGAACGCCATTGCAATACCGTACTTGTCGCAGGTAGCGATAACCTGATCGTCACGTATAGAACCGCCGGGCTCTGCAATGTAGGAAACACCGCTCTTGTAAGCGCGTTCAATGTTGTCGCCAAATGGGAAGAAAGCGTCAGAACCGAGAGCAACACCCTTGATTGTAGCGAGGTATGCGTTTGCCTCTTCTGTTGTGAGGGGCTCGGGTCTTGTTTTGAAGTACTTCTGCCAGTTTCCCTCTGCACAAACGTCCTCTTCGTTCTTGTTGATGTATCCGTCGATAACGTTGTCACGCTCGGGACGTCCGAGAGTGTCAAGGAAGGGGAGATTTAAAACCTTGTCATACTGACGAAGGAACCAGGTGTCAGCCTTGGAGCCTGCAAGTCTTGTGCAATGGATTCTCGACTGCTGACCTGCGCCAACACCGATAGCTTGTCCGTCAACAGCAAAGCAAACCGAGTTGGACTGTGTGTACTTGAGAGTGATAAGCGCGATTATAAGGTCGCGTCTTGCGCTCTCGGGAAGGTCTTTGTTTGCGGTAACAACGTTGTTCAAAAGCTCGTTGTTGATTTCAAAATTGTTTCTGCCCTGCTCAAAGGTAATGCCGTAAACCTGCTTGTGCTCGATTTCTGCAGGAACGTAATTGGGGTCAATTTTAACGATGTTGTAGTTGCCCTTGCGCTTGGACTTGAGGATTTCAAGAGCCTCGGGCTCATAGCCGGGAGCAATGATGCCGTCGGATACTTCACGCTGAATGAGTTTAGCGGTGGTAACGTCACAAACGTCGGAGAGAGCAACCCAGTCGCCAAAGGAGCACATACGGTCGGTGCCTCTTGCTCTTGCATAAGCGCAAGCGAGGGGAGATTCGTCAAGGCCCTCGATGTCGTCAACAAAGCAAGCCTTCTTCAGCTTTTCGGGAAGAAGAATACCTACAGCCGCGCTTGTGGGGCTTACGTGCTTGAAGGAGGTAACAGCGGGAAGTCCTGTAGCCTCTTTAATCTCCTTGACTAACTGCCAGGAGTTGAACGCGTCAAGGAAGTTGATAAATCCGGGTCTTCCGCAGAGAATTTCAATCGGAAGCTCGGAACCGTCGTGCATAAAAATCTTTGCAGGCTTTTGGTTGGGGTTACAACCGTATTTGAGTTCAAATTCTTTCATATTTCTTTCCTCCGCTTACTTGTTTTTGTTGACTATTCTGGATTCATACTTTCCTGTTTCAATGTCAATGTATCTGACAAACAAGGAAACCTTGTTGTCTTCATTAAGGTTTGTCCAGATTAAATCTGTCAGGGTGTCGATATCCACGTCGGGAAGCTCAAGAGTCTTGGGCTCGCCTTCAAAAGAGGGGAGGGGATTGCCGTCTGCCTTGTAGGTGTGGATAAACTTTGCTTTTCCGCACAGGGGATTGGAATAAGCGTAGGTGTATCTCTGACAGGAAGAACCGTCACCGTCAGCAGACTTGAGGATAGAAAACGCATAGTTCATGCCGTCCTTCTCAAGACGGATGATACCCGAAATTCTGGGAGTGAAGTTAGGAGCGTCGTCCTCAAACTCACGTGTTCTGAGAGCCTGCTCAAAGGTCATCTGCTTGTCCATAAGCTCGTATATGGTGTCGGTCTGGTCGCCGTTTGTAACGATGGTTTTGTTTCCAAGCACTCTGACGGGAGCGTAGATGATAAGATGCGGGTCAACCATCTTGGACTCGTCAAAAGCCTGTGTGCGAATGCCCTCGCCGTCTTCAACGAAGATGCGGTTACGGCTGTTTTCGCTTCTGCCCATTATAAAATATGCTGTGACAGCCTTTTTGCCGTCAGCGGATTTGCCGATGATAATGCCTCTGCCGTGGTAAGCCAAAGAATTAAGCTCGTCTTTGATAGTTCTGATTTCCATTTTCCTCATCCCTTCAATCGTTTATGATAGTAACACCGTTTTCAACGGTAATCTTTCCGTCACAGAAAAGCTGTACTGCGCGGGGCAGAATCTTCCACTCTGCCTCTTCCATAATTCGTTTTTGTAACGCTTCGGGGGTGTCGCCGTTCTTGACCTCAACCGCCTTCTGCAGAATTATCGGTCCTGCATCACATTCAGCGGTGACGAAATGCACCGTCGCACCCGAAACCTTGACGCCCTTTTCGAGCGCCGCCTCGTGAACGTGAAGCCCGTAAAAGCCCTTTCCGCAGAAGCTCGGAATAAGAGCGGGGTGAACGTTGATCATCCTGCCCTCAAATTCGTCACAGACGTTTTCGTCAAGTATAGTCATAAATCCTGCATATACAACAAGATCAGCCTTTTCTTCTAAAAGCACGTCGCGCATTGCCTTGCTGTAGGAGGCAATGTCGGAATACTCCTTGCGAACGAGCACACGGGTTTTGATACCGTTTTGCCTTGCTCTCTCGAGCGCGTAAGCGTCAGCCTTGGAAGCGATAACGCAGGTTATCTTACCCGAACCTAATTCGCCGCGTTTTTCGGCATCAATAAGCGCCTGAAGATTTGTGCCTCCGCCCGAAACCAAAACACAGATGTTTTTCATCAGCAGAACACCACGCCTTCGTCGCCTTTGATTATCTCGCCGATAACGTAGGCGTCTTCGCCGTTTGCTTTGAGGATTTCGAGAGCCTTGTTTACCTCGCTCGGAGCGACCACAATGCTCATACCAACGCCCATGTTGTAGGTGTTGTACATATCTCTTTCGGGAACGTTTCCAACCTTTGCGATAAGCTCAAAGATGGGAAGCACCTTGACTGCGCTTTTTTCAATCTTTGCAGACAGTCCCTTGGGGATGGACCTCGGAATGTTCTCGTAGAATCCACCGCCTGTGATGTGGGAAATGCCCTTAACGTCAACCTGCTCTAAAAGAGCAAGAACAGACTTAACGTAAATCTTGGTGGGGGTAAGAAGAGTTTCTGCAATCGACTTTCCGCCGAGCGCCTCGCAGGGCTCGTAGAGAGAAACAGGGTTATTGTCGATGTCAAAAACCTTTCTGACAAGGGAGAATCCGTTGGAGTGAACGCCTGTGGATGCAAGAGCAATCACCACGTCGCCCTCTGCCATCTTCGTGTTGTCAAGAATCTTCTTCTTGTCAACAACGCCAACTGCAAAGCCTGCAAGGTCATAGTCCTCTACGGGCATAAGTCCGGGATGCTCCGCAGTTTCACCGCCGATTAAAGCCGCACCCGACTGTACACAGCCCTCTGCAACACCGCCGACGATTTCCGCAATCTTTTCGGGGTAGTTCTTTCCGCAGGCGATATAGTCGAGGAAAAACAACGGCTTTGCACCGCAGCAGATAATATCGTTAACGCACATCGCAACGGCATCGATGCCGATTGTGTCGTGCTTGTCCATAAGTATTGCCATCTTGACCTTCGTTCCGCATCCGTCAGTACCGGAAACGAGAACGGGCTCTTCCATACCTGCAACGGAAAGACCGAAGCAACCGCCAAAACCGCCGACGTCGTCAAGACAGCCTTCGTTTTTGGTTCTCTGTATGTGCTTTTTCATAAGCTCAACCGATTTGTAACCTGCGGTAATGTCAACGCCTGCCGCTGCATAGCTTTCAGATTTCGAGTTTTTCATAATCCTATTCCTTTCCGTTCCAACAGTATGTGCAAAGCTTGTCGGGGTCAAGACCGATAGCCTTGATAGCACCCTCAAGCGTCTGGAATTCAAGAGAAGCGAATTTGAGCTTCTTGCAGATTGCCTTTCGAAGTGCCTTTCCTCTCTCGGTGGAGTTGTCCATATACTCGTCGAGATGGTTCAGACCTTCTTCACCCTCGAGCTTCACGATAGTGCTTCTTGTGATAAGCTCCATATCGTTTGTCGCTCTTGTGAAATTAAGGTATTTACAGCCGTACATAATCGGGGGACAAGCCGAGCGCATGTGTACGGACTTGGCTCCGTTGGCATAAAGAAATTCAACGGTTTCGCGAAGCTGTGTTCCGCGGACGATCGAGTCATCGACAAAAAGCAAATCCTTGCCTTCAATCAGGTCGTGAACGGGAATCATCTTCATCTTGGCGATTTTCTTTCTGTCCTTCTGCTTTGCAGAGGTGAAGCTTCTCGGCCAGGTGGGAGTGTATTTGATAAACGGACGCGCAAAGGGTGTTCCGTTTTCGTTGGCATAGCCTATAGCGTGAGGAGTTCCCGAATCAGGCACACCGCCGACGTAATCAAGATGAAACTCGTTGCCGTTTGCCTTGTCGTTTTCCGCCATAATCTTTCCGTTCATATAGCGCATAACCTCGACGTTGATACCCTCATACTCAGAGTTGGGGTATCCGTAGTAGGTCCACAGGAAAGCGCAAATTTTCATCTTTTTTTCGGGCTTCTTGAGTTGCGTAAGGGAAGTCGCGGTAAATTCAACGACCTCACCGGGACCCAGCTCTCTTTCGTCCTCATAGCCCAACTTCTTGTAGGCAAAGGACTCAAAGGAAGCACAATATCCCTCGTCGCTCTTTCCGATGTGAAGCGGAATTCTGCCGAGCTTGTCGCGGGCTGCGATAATCGCGCCGTCGTCCTTGAGGATGAGAATCGAAGCAGTACCCTCGATTGAATCCTGAGCAAACTTAATGCCCTCGAGAAGAGTTTCCTTTTGGCTGATGAGTGCCGCTACCAGATCGGTAGAGTTAACAGCACCGCCCGTCATAGCACCGAAGTGACCGCCGTTTTGCAGATACTTGTCAATCAATTCCTTCGAGTTGTTGATAAGACCGATTGTAGAAATCGCAAAGGTGCCCATATTAGAACGGATGATAAGCGGCTGGGGGTCGCTGTCGCTGATACAGCCGATAGCCGACCTTCCGCGCATCTCGTCGAATATATCCTCAAACTTTGTTCTAAAAGGTGAGTTTTCTATGTTGTGAATATCTCTCTGTAAACCGATTTCATCATCAAAAGCGGCAATACCGCCACGGCGGGTGCCGAGATGTGAATGATAGTCCGTTCCGAAGAAAACGTCGGAAATCGCATCGGTTTTGCAGGCTGCTCCAAAAAATCCGCCCATACAGTCCTCCGTTAGTTAAATTGCTCCTCGATGGCACGGTTTTTATCCAAAACCTTCTTTGCATCGTCAACGCGCTTTTGGTCGAGCTTGTCCGCAAGCTCCTTGTCCTCAATAGCGAGGAACTGAACACATAATAAAGCGGCATTAACGGCACCGTCAATCGCAACCGTAGCAACAGGAATACCGGAAGGCATCTGTACGGTGGAAAGCAGTGCATCAATACCGCTTAGTTTACCTGAATTTATGGGAATACCAACGACGGGAAGGGTGGTGTTAGCCGCAATAGCGCCTGCAAGATGAGCCGCCATGCCTGCCGCCGCAATAATCGCACCGAAACCGTTTGCGCGCGCAGAGGAGCTGAATTCCTTTGCTTCAGCGGGTGTGCGGTGTGCAGAAAATACGTGCACCTCTACGGGTACACCGAAGGATTTCAGGGTATCAACAGCCTTTTGAACTATTGGAAGGTCGCTGTCGCTGCCCATAACGATACCGATTTTTTTCATAGTTTTTCCTCCCCCAAGAATATTAAAAAACAAAAAGGACACACTTATCCCGAGTTTGATAAGAGTGCCCAGACGGTCGGCTTTTAAAGCGTTCTTTGTTCCATGTGGTGCTCCACTTATCCGTCAGTCCCAAAGAACTAAAATCACAAGTATAAGTATATCATTTTTCGACTTCCTTGTCAACGAAATACGGCTGAAACTTCACAAAATTTACAGGTACAACACAAAACCCAAAAACCACACGAGAAATTTGTATATTTTGCTTGAACCTGCAAAAAGTAGTATACTTTAAAATAGGGAATAAAAGGGACAAAGCAACGACCGGGGGAGTCGTTGCTTCGCCTACACGTATGAAGAAAGAAATATATGATCAACAGCCTGCATGGCATACGCGTCTATAGAAGGGGGGACTTCACAGACGCTTGAACAGGCTGAGACCGACCGTTTACTGCTCGTCCTCAGAGCAAACCGAAAGAAGCGCTTGCATCTCTCTGTTACTTGTGCGAAAATCGGGATTGTGGGTTTCGAGCTCCATCGCTCTCGTGCAGTCACTGCAAAGCTGACCGCACCCTGCGATGAACCCTTTTCGCAGTTCAATGGGAGTAGATCTGAGAACGCTTGTCTGTTTTCCACAATGGATACAGATTTCAAAATCACCAAGCTTGTCCGCGGATTGCTCGCTGGCAACAGGCTTCTGCGGACAAGCTTTTTTATTAAAAAACTTAAACTTCACTTGAATTCTCCTCGGTACTAACACTCTCGAAATTCTCTTGTGTGCTTGACTCTTCAGACTCCTCAGAGCTTACAGCCGAAGACTCGTCACCTTCAACAGAACCCGTGCTTTCAGCTTCGGCAGAGCTTGTGTCAGTAGACTCCGTTTCTTCAACCGAGCTTACGCCTTCGCTTTCAACAGAGCTTGAGCTTTCATCAGAGGAGCTCACAGCCTCGCTGTCAACCGAGCTGTCAACCGAGCTGTCTGTAGAACTTGTGTCTGAACTGTCTGTGGAACTTGTATCCGAGCTGTCAGCAAAGTGCCGGTAGATCAAGACGGCGCGGAGCGCTATCAGATTAATGGCAAGAAGAACAGCGAGAACAACAATGGTTTTTCGCACACGTGAATTGCTTTTGTCAGCCACCAAAATCTCCTCCAATCGAATAATCTTCTGTAATTACGGCAAAATATCGATAGTCAAAAATACGGATCCCAGGTTGAGATCCGTCGTTCGCAGAGTTCATCCCTCTGCGAACAAACCGTTTAAAGCACCGCAAATCGCGCTTTTACGGGATTTGCGGTGCTTTACAGGTCTTTTCTGACGGCGAAACGGTGTATATAAAAACAAACTGCCGAAGTGGTATAATCCGCTTCGGCAGTTTCAATATTTTCATTTCTTTTCTTTTTTTCGGTAGTGAAAGTATAAACACATATCGATTGTGACCATTGTAAAATTTAATATGTAGAAGAAAAGCACGTACCAAACTGCGTTTTGCGATATAATCTTTGCAGCTATTCCGCATAAATAACCAACGTCGATAAGAATCATAAAGATAAGGCTTTTCCCCTTTGTAGACTTGTTCTTAAGAGAGGTTATGATATTATTAGGCCAAGAAAAGCCAAAAGCTAAAAGCATCAGAATTTCAAGCACCTGGGCTGTTTCCTGCACAAAAATCATTCCTTTCTTGATTTCATAAGAGTATAATAAATCGGTATAGCCGAGAGCGGAAACAGCGTTCCGACAAGCACACCGCATTTGAGTCCTAACTGCTCGGGAAGAAGACCGACGCTGTCTGCAAAAGTCACAGCGCTTTCCGACGAAACGATAAGGTCGGTAATAACGCCGACAAGCTGAGGACCTATAGAAGCGCCCAAATCTCCGCCGGCAGCCATAAGAGCGAAGATGAAAACACCGCAGGGGAACCTTTCAGATGCAATAATAAGGCTTCCGGGCCACATCATCGACACGCAAAATCCGGTGAACGCACACGCAAAAAGCGAGATGATCGGAATATCACACAGAGCCGCCACGAGATAACACGCGGTTGCGCCTATCGCGCCGAAGAATAAAACACGACTGATGTTTTTGCCGATTTTTGTATATAAGGTGCGTCCTAAACCGAGCATCATCGAAAAGGTTGCAACACCGAAAACGTCACCCCAGACCTTAGGAATGCCGAGCGCGTTTTCGAGGTAGGTCGAATTCCATTGGGACATAGTGCATTCAGTAGCACCACCCAAAAATATTCCCAGAATCGATAGCCAAAGCCACTTGTTTTTAAACAGCTGTAAAACGCCCGAAACCTTCTCTTGAGCTTGCATTTCGGGAATCTCGCTGCCCAAGAACAAAAGCGCGGCAGTAAGCGGGATTAAGCCCAAGATAAGAATCAAAATCTGCCAGCTTGCACTTCCGAAAAGGAGCAGGAATACCGTAGCGAATATTACGATAAATACAACTCCCCAGGCAAATACTGAATGAAGACGGCTCATCTCACGTTCGGGGTCGTCTGAGGGGATAGCGGCGATTATAGGGCTGATAAATACCTCGGCAAGACCGCTCGCAGCAGAGAATACAATCGTGCCGATAATAAGGCCGACGTATACGAAATCCTTGAAGATAAACGGCGAAACGGCATAGAAAACAAACCCCAGAACCGCAACGAAGGGCATAGTCTTAACGACCTTCGGTATGTTGAATTTGTGCGAGAAAAAAGAAAAAACAAGGTCAATGCTAAGCTGGGTAACGAACCCGATAAGCACCAAAAGTCCTAAAAGCGAAAAGGAAATGGAATACATCGAACGGAACGTCAGAAACAAAAGGGGAGGTACACAAGACACCACACCCATAGTAACGTTCGAGGCATAACAAGCGAGCTTTAAACGAGTATACTTTTTATCCACGGTAATCCCCCTTTCACAATATAGTATTCTATCATAACGAGGGCTAAAAAACAATTTGTAAAACTGCCGAAAAGACACTCAAAAAAAGTGCGTTTGTTGGCAAAAAACAAAAAATCGCCCGAAGGCGACACTAAGACTGTCGGCTCGTCAAAACCGACGGCGACCGTAAATGATATTAAGCAAAAAAATAACCCCTGACCGAGCGTTTCTTTACACGCTTTCATCGGCCAAGGGTTATTTATGTGAACTCTTGATATCTAACATCTTTTTGTATACCTCTCTTTCTTTGAATACACCTTCATTCTGATTCCTCATCCTGCAACACTAACCGGTCCTATACAACTCGAAAAGCGAGGTCTTTAATGTGCATCGAGCTTCTTGAAGGTGGGGTTCTTCTCTTAACCTGAAATCCAAACCCGAAACAAATCTATGTAAAAGTTAAAAACTATCTATTCGGGTGGAATTACATCCTTTCATTTCAAATTGAATATCAATTACAATGTCTTTTTGTATAATCTTTGGAGTTGATGTTCGTACAATTTCGGATTTGTCAGTTTAAGAGTTTTCAGTTTACCTGTACATCGGTATCACCTTTCCCTTTCTTTGACTTAATTGTAACATGAAAGTACGGAGAAATCAATATGTATTTTTGTATAAATTTCACTATTTATAATTGTATAAACCGTAGATTTTGTGTATATTGCCTATAGGTTTTTTAAAAAATATATTGACAAAGCCACACCTTTTTTGTTATACTAAATATGTTGGGCGTCATAAGAAGCCCTAAAAACCGCCCTGAAATTCAGGACGGCTTTTTTTGATGGAGTGATACTATGAAAAGAATAATCGCCCTGGCGCTTACGCTACTTGTATTCGCAGGCTGTAAAGGAGAAAAAGTGATGACGTACGAACAGATAACACCCAAAGAGGCAAAAGAATTGATGGATACCCAAAAGGACTACGTAATTCTCGACGCCCGCACCGACGAGGAGTTTGCGGAGGGGCATATAGAGGGCGCGATACTCATACCCGAATATGAGGTTGACGATAGGGCGGAGGACGAGATACCGGATAAAGATGCACTCATTCTGGTCTACTGCCGAAGCGGAAGACGAAGCAAAATCGCCGCCCAGGCACTAATAGAGCTCGGCTATACAAACGTCAAGGAATTTGGCGGAATAATCGACTGGCCCTATGAAATAGTAAAATAGAAATATATCTTGACTAATCTATACTAATATGGTATACTTTAGATACAACAAAAAGAAAGGATGTTAAAATATGTCAGTAATAAGTGTAAACAAGACGAATTTCGAAGATATAAAGAACAGTAACAAACCCGTGCTCCTCGATTTTTATGCAGATTGGTGCGGACCGTGCCGAATGGTTTCTCCGCTTGTGGATGAAATTGCAGAGGAGAATCCGCAGTATGTTGTCGGCAAAATCAACGTCGATAACGAGCCCGAGCTTGCCGCAGCGTTCTCGGTTGTGAGCATCCCGATGCTTGTTGTGATGAAGGACGGCAAGATAACGAACCAAGCTGTAGGCGCCCGTCCAAAGCAAGATATCCTCGATATGATTGAAAAATGATAACAAAACTCTGACAGAGCTTTTTCTGTCAGAGTTTTTCTTTTCAAAACCGCATATTGACACCTCAAAAAGCAAACACTAACAGCATCAAAATTCGGAGGAAACGGTATGCAATCGGTTTGGGAAAAAGGCTTAAGGCACACGCACTTTTCAAAGCTTGAAGGTGATGCAAATACCGACGTGCTGATAGTCGGAGGAGGAATCGCAGGGATTTTGTGCGCCCTGAAGCTTAAGGAAAACGGCGTTAACTGCCTGCTTGTCGAGGCAAAAGAGATATGTGGCGGAATCACGAAAAATACAACCGCGAAGATAACCGTCGGACACGGGCTTTTGTGCGATAAACTCATCCGCCGCTACGGCGAAGAAAAAGCACGCCTGTATCTTGAGGCACAGCTTTTGGCAGGCAGAGAATATAGGCGCATTTGCAAAGATATCGACTGCGACTATGAAACAAAGGATTCCTACGTCTATTCTCTTGACGACAGAAACAAAATAGAAAAAGAAATTCTTGGGCTGAACCGCCTCGGCGTCAAGGCGAGATTTTCCGATGCTCGCGAGCTTCCTTTTAAGACTGCAGGAGCGGTAAAAATAAGCGCACAGGCACAGTTCGACCCGCTGAAATTTCTCTTTGCCGTCGCAAAGGACCTGCCAATCTGCGAAAACACAAAGATAACTCAGTTCAAACCCAATAAAGCTGTCACAAACAACGGTACAATCACCTATAAAAAGCTGATTGTAGCAACCCACTTCCCGATACTTAATAAACACGGACTCTATCCTCTGAAGCTTTTTCAGCACCGCTCCTACGTTCTGGCGCTGAGAGGCGCACAAATGGTAAACGGAATGTATGTGGACGAAGCGGATAAAGGACTTTCCTTCCGCACTTATCGCGACCTTCTGCTCCTCGGCGGAGGGGGACACCGCACGGGTAAACAGGGAGGGAATTGGCAGGAGCTTGAAGACTTCGCCAAGAGATACTATAAAAATGCCGAGATTGTCGCAAGATGGGCAACGCAGGACTGTATGTCGCTGGATGGCGCTTCATACGTGGGACGGTACTCAAAATCAATGCCGGACGTCTATGTGGCAACAGGCTTCAATAAATGGGGAATGACAAACGCAATGGCGGCGGCAAATATCCTCTGTGACCTCATCCAAGATAAACAAAACCCGTTTGCCGCCGCCTTTTCACCTTCACGCAGTATTCTGCACCCACAGCTTGCCATAAACCTTTTCGAATCAGCGATAGGACTCCTCACACCCACAACCCCACGGTGTTCGCACCTCGGCTGCGCCCTGAAATATAATAAAGCCGAGCACACCTGGGACTGCTCCTGCCACGGCTCGCGCTTCACCGAACACGGCGAATTGATTGACAACCCCGCCACCGACGATAAGAGAATGTAATAAAAGATAAAAGACAGATAGCAAAGGCTATCTGTCTTTTGGCGTGTGTCTGTTACCGTGGAAAACCGTAAAAGTCAAATCATATTTTCATTTTCATCAGTCCGTGCTTGTTGCAGTAAATATATAGATAACCACTACCTATAAAGAAGCAATGACGGCAATGCACAGAGGCTTTACCCGTCACTTAATGTGTCCAAAATGCAACAAACGCACTTGGTGCAAAAAGGTATTGAAGAAGTAAATTCCAAGTTTATCGGACTGTTGTGATATTGGAAAGATAAAAATTGCCGCTGAGATGGATTTCTCCACCTCAGCGGCTTTTACGTTTACCTTACAACAGACGAATGACTATAAATATAGAACTCCTCTTGGCTGGGCATCCACTTTTTTTCCTTGGACGCAAAGGTCGCGTCAAAGGCTTCGACCGCGGCAACGTCCTCGCAGCAATCGGCGGCAGCAGAGGGAATATACATCCATTTCTTGCCGTCCAGCACGTTCGGAACAAGCTCGCAAACGAGAAGCGCCGTCGGATAGTTTCCGTCCACAACAAAACTCACGTTCTTCTTTTTGCAACTCACAAATCCACGGCTCACGTAGTTGCCCGGATTACCGAAGTTGATGTTCACGTCATAGCCCATCTTGCGTGCCACCTCAAAGGAATGCTCGATCAGCAGCTTGCCCAGTTTCTGCCTTTGATATTTCGGTGCAACACAAAGTGGTCCGAAGGAAAGGATCTCCTTGCGGTTTCCTTCCTCGTCCTCAAGCCAAGCCTTTGTGTACATGATGTTGCCGATAATATCGCCGTCCTTCTCAAGCACAAAAGCAAGCTCGGAAATGAAATCGGGGTGATTTCGCATCATGTGTATGAAGTAGTGCTCGTCAGCACCGGGCTTGTAGACGTTCCAAAATGCCTCGCGGGTCAGTTCTTCTACGGCTCTGTAGTCTTTTTCGGTCTCTAAACGTATCGTCAAGTTTTCCATTTTGTTACCTCCAATAATATTGTGACGAATCAATTTTATGAGAGGTTTTGCGATATTGCAGCCAACCTCTCGGTCACGCTACAATATCCAAGGCGTCGTTTTTCTTCAAACCGCATTCTCCAAAAAATAAATTCGGCTTTCACCGTATGGTAATTGTACCACAAAACCAATGATATTGCAACCTGCCCGTATGCACCGCAGTAAACAAAGAAAAAAGGATTGAGAAAAGCCGCGAAAAATGGTATAATACTCA
>JAZSEP010000104.1:0-11275 GCA_045531755.1 Oscillospiraceae bacterium
CAGCATACGGCGTGGAAATCGCCGCAACGGTCTTTTCGGACATAGTTTTCACCCTTTCTTTAGCGTTGCCGAAGACAACATTTAGCTGCGACCTTGTCGCTATTTAGCTATCTCGCACCACGAGATTATTTAGCTTTGCGCCATCGGCGCAATATTTAGCTGTCGCGGAGCGAATATTCAGCTCGGCGTCAGCCGAATTTAGCGTTGCCGAAGGCAATATTTAGCTGCGACTTTGTCGCTATTTAGCTATCTCGCACCGCGAGATTATTTAGCTTCGCGCCATCGGCGCAATATTTAGCTGTCGCGGAGCAAAAATTTAGCTTCGCGAAGCCACATTTGGCTGTTTTTCTTATACTATTTGTATATTTTATGGTCTTTTATACTGTTTGTTGTTGAAATTTTGCAAAGGGTGCACGCTCAGAGGGGGTCTGGGTTGTATTGGGTGCGCGCTCAAAGGAGATGCGGGATTGTATAGGAGTGTGCGGTTTTCGTTGGGCGCGAACTCGTTAGGGAAAGTGCGACCTTGAGTGCGCTCAAAGGAGATCGGGATTGTATAGGAGTGTGCGGTTTTAGTTGGGCGCGAACTCGTTAGGGAAAGTGCGACCTTGAGTGCGCACAAAGAGCGCGGGGTTGTATTGGGTGTACACCCAGAGAGGCGCGGAGCATTTAGTGGTTCTCCGTTTCCGGTAGCTTGTTTGTGGAAAACACAGCTTTGTTTGTTGCAACATCGTTGAAAAGCCAATATCCGCTTATTCCCAAGCTATCAGCACGCTTTGGTCGATTTTTGATGCGTCGAAGCGATAGTGGCCCGTTACCTCGCCGCGCTTGAGGTAATTCTCCTCTCGCATGGGCTGACCGCCGTTGTGGATGATGTAGGTCTTGCCGTCGTGGGTGCGTTTGTCGGACACGATGCCGATGTGCTTGTCATTCGAGAAAATTATTATATCGCCCGGCTGCCATTCTTCGATTTTTTCGGTGTCGAGGGTGAGCTTCTGGGCGTATTTTTCAAAGAAAACGCGCAAATTTCGCACTCTGCGAAAATCTATATTGTTATCCCTCGGATTTGCCGCAGGGTATTCGTCGGGGTTGTTGAAGATATCCCTGTCCACCATATCGCGAAGAGAGTAGCCTGCATTTTTGAAGGCTCGCCAGACAACGTCGGTGCAAACTCCGATGTCGTCGGGGGGATATCCGCCCTGAAAATAAGCGGAGTTGTAGGTCGGGTGGTTTTCGGCATCCTTGCGCGCGCCCAAAAGTATATCGGTGTAGTCGTCGATGCCGTTCCGGTTAAAATCGACCTCACTTTTTATAGTGGTGATGCCAAAGTTTTCGGCGGTGTAGGTTCTTTGCGGAAGGAGATTGTATCGGTTCAAAAGCCAGAATACAGGGATTAAAACCGCCGCCAACAGCAAAACCACTATGCTGATTTTAATGCTTTTTCTAAGCCTTCTTGCCATTTTCTTCTCCTTTTTGTTATACTGTTTGTATATTTTGCAGTCATTTATACTGTTTGTTGTTGAAATTTTGCAAAGGGGGCGCGCTCAGAGGAGGTCTGGGTTGTATTGGGTGCGCGCTCAGAGGGATCTGGGTTGTATTGGGGCGCGGTTTTAGTTGGGCGCGAACTCGTTAGGGAAAGTGCGACCTTGAGTGCGCACAAAGAGCGCGGGGTTGTATTGGGGCGCGCTCAAAAGGGGCGCGAGGTTTATATGGGGTCGGGAAAGAGGTTGGGTGCGGTTCGCCGTTGTCATTTGGTGAAAGCGAGAACTTTGGTTGCCCGTTTGATTTTGCGATAATCCTTTCGGGCGAGCAATGCTCGCCCCTACGGAAAGGGTTTGATATATGCTCGCCCCTACGGATTGGTTTGCGCGTGGGTGCGGTTTGGCCCCTACGGGTTTTTATTGGTCGGGTACATATATCCAATCCAAATTTTGCGATAAACCGCAAAGCGCAATAATAGATTCAGGAATTTTGCGAAGCAATATTTAGCTTCACGAAGTGATATTTAGCTGACCGCAGGTCTATTTAGCGTTGCTTTCGGCAATATTTAGCTGCGACGTTAAGTCGCTATTTAGCTATCTCGCACCGCGAGATTATTTAGCTTTGCGCCATCGGCGCAATATTTAGCTTTCGCGCAGCGAAAATTTAGCTCGGCGTCAGCCGAATTTAGCGTTGCCGAAGACAATATTTAGCTGCGACGTTAAGTCGCTATTTAGCTATTTCGCACCACGAGATTATTTAGCTTTGCGCCATCGGCGCAATATTTAGCTGTCGCCTTTGGCGACGTCCACCCAGCCTTTTGCGTTGGAATACCTTTCGAGCTCGTCGAGGGTGAGCTCGATGGCGCTGTTGGAGCTTCCTGCGGCAGGATAAACCGTTTCAAATCTCTTTAATGATTCGTCGAGGTACACCTCTACCCCGTCGTTTACTGCAAAGGGGCAGACTCCGCCGACTGCGTGGCCGATTTTCTCCTCGGCTTCGTCGCGGGAGAGCATAGTCGCCTTTGTGTGAAAGGTCGCTTTATACTTGGGATTATCGATTCGGGCATCGCCTGCGGCAACGATTAGTGTCACCGTTTCGCCCACCATAAACGAGAGGGTCTTTGCAATTCTCTCGGGGGCAACGCCGAGCGCCTGCGCCGCAAGCTCTACCGTCGCGCTTGAGGTTTCAAGCTCGATTACCTTGTCCTTCATTCCGAACTGTTCAAAATATGCCTTTACCTTTTCTACTGACATTGTTATCTCCATTCTATTCGCCCGAAGGGCTTTCTTACCAAGGCTCCCTTGTGTAAAGGGCAAAGCCGACGAGCGCTCCCGGTGGGAGATTAAGCGAAGTCAGTCTTTGACGCCGTTGTCCGTTGGTTGTGAGCGAAGGCGAAACAAGCGACGGCTAACAACAAGGGGCTATGTTTACATAGTGTCACCGAAGGTGACTGAGGGATTGTTCTTGTTTGCCCGAAGGGCTTTTCAGCAAATCTATTACTGCTTTTTCTCTATCATATCATTATACACCAATAATCAATGAAATTCAACAGAAATGTAGGGGCGACCAATGGTCGCCCGTTTGTGCGTTTTTGTTTTATTTTGGCGGGCGAGCAGTGCTCGCCCCTACAGAGAGGTTTGGTATGTTCTCGCTCCTACAGAGAGGGTTTGATATATACTCGCCCATACGGGTTTTGTGGGACGGGTCAAAAAATAAAAGCGGAAGACATCTTCCGCTTTTTTCGTTATTACGGCTAAATAGCTACTTCGGAGCATCTGAATTATTCGCTTTGCTCATAGCAAAATGATTTCTTCGAAATCGCTGAATAAAATTCGTCGAAGCCGAATTTAGCTAAAATGCTTCGCATTTTTACAGCTCGATTTTTGTATAGAGGGAAACGGTTGCTTCGTCCTGAAGCGGTGCGCCTTCGCGGGGCTTGGAGTCAACTCTCTGGGAGGGCTTTCTGCCGTCGCGTCTGCCTTTGCCGCGGTTGTTTCCTCTGCCGCCCTGTCTGCCGTTTCTGCGCTCGCCTTCGCCGTGCTTTTCGTTGGGGAAGATTACAACCTTACGGTTGGGGTCGCTTCCGACGGATTTGGAGTGAACGCCTTCGATTTCCGTGATGGTGGAGTGGATAATTCTTCTCTCGTAGGGGTTCATAGGCTCAAGAGAAGCGCTTCTGTGGGTTTTGAGAACGTATGCAGCCTTTTTCTTTGCGAGGTTTTTGAGGGTTTCTTCGCGGTTCTTTCTGAAATCTCCGCTTCCGAGAGAAACTCTGAAATAGGTGTCGCCGTTGCGGTTTGCAACGAGAGAGCAGAGGTACTGGAGAGCGTCGAGTGTTTCTCCTCTTCTGCCGATTACGACGCCGAGGTCCTCGCCTATAAGGTCAACCACGATGGTATCTCTCTCGACAATCTCAAACTTCATTTCAAAGTTCTCGACGCCGAGCGCCTTTATAACGTTGTCAAGGTATTCCTCAACAGCCTTGAGCTGTTTTTTCTCGTCTTCGGTGGGGAGTCTTGTTTCTCTCTTCTTGGGTTCTTCGACCTTTTCTGCCTTTTTCTCGGCTTTTTCGACCTTTTTCGACTCTTTTTTCTCGGTCTTTTTTTCTTCCTTAACTGCCTTTTTGGCTTCCTTTTTGGGCTCATCGGGAACCTCTATCTCAACCGAGATTTCAGCGTCCTGTCCGCCTATTCCGAGAAAGCCTTTTTTGGGCATCTTTACTATCTGATATACGATTTCGTCGGGGTCAGAGCCCAGCTTTTCGCAAGCCTTTTCAACTGCGGCTTCGATGGTTTTTCCGCTAAAAATAACTTCTTTTAACATTTCAAATAACCTCTTTTAATCCTCATCAATATATTCTTCGCCGTACTTCTCGGCCATTCTTTTTCTTGCTGCGGCAATCTTTCTCTTGTTGATTTCCTTCTGCGAGAGAGCCTCGTCGCCTATCTCGTCGGCTCTGCCCTCTTCTCTTGCCTTTTTCGCTTCCTTTTTAGCCTCGATGCGAGCCTGTCTTTCTTCCTCTTTTTTCTGTTCCTCGGCTGCTGCCTGTTCAGCGGCAACCTTCTGCGGATCATAGATCTTGTGCATTATAACGGTCTGCACGGTGGAGATAACGTTGGAGAATATCCAGTAAAGACCAACGCCGGCAGGAACCGAGAAGGAGATTACGACGGACATTATGGGCATGAGAAGCATCATACCCTTCATCATTCCGGCGCCTTCCATATTCTGCGCGGTGAATTTGGTGCTGATCAAAGACGACAGAAGCGCTGTGACACCCGAGAGAATCGGGATGAGCAAAAGCATATTGAACGCCCAGGTCGGCTGTTCGCCGAGGTTCATACCGAGGAAGTTCATATTGAGGCTTTCAATCTGCTCGAAGACCTCAGCGGAAACAACTCCCTTAACCTCATCGAGGTGACCGAGCGCCCAGATTTCCGCTCTCATTGCAGGCATTTCAGAAGCTTCAACTATCTTTGAAATAGCCTCTGCGGGAAGTCTGAGAATGTGTGTAAAGGGCTTGTAAACGACGTCTATAAGTCCGAAGAGTATCGGGAACTGGATGAGCATGGGAAGACAGCCGGACATGGGGTTGTAGCCCTCTTTTTCGTAGAGCTTCATCATCTCTTCCTGATACTTTTCTTTGTTTTTTCCGTACTTTTTCTGCAGTGCGTCAAGCTTCGGCTTGAGCATTGCGTTTCTTACCATATTTTTCTGCTGTTTGATGTTTGAAGGAAGAAGCAGAAGTCTTGTGAAGATGGTAAACAGAAGAAGGGCAACCACGTAGTTATTGCCCAAGAAATTGTAGATAAACCACATTACCCATCCGAGTGGGTAACCGATAATCTTATAGATAAAATCCATTTTAATTTCCTTCCGCCCGATTAGTTGGCTTTCGTTTAATCTTTCCGCCGAGTATGCTCTCGGGGACTCGGTCAATTCCGCCTTTAAAAAGCGGATTGCATTTTAATATCCTTTTTACCGCCAAAAGCGTTCCGAAGAACGCTCCGTAGCCCTCAATGGCTTCTATTGCGTAGGTGGAGCAGGTAGGATAGAAGCGACAGCAGGGTTTTGATTTGAGATGTGATATTCTTCTCTGATAAAAGCGGATTAAATATAAAAACAGCTTTTTCATTTTTCCAATATCCCTGCGGCACAAAGGTGCTTTTCCATTGCCTTGTAGATCTGTTGCATCTTGCATTTCGGAGTCAGTGCGCGGGCGACTAACACCACGTTATACCCCTTTTTCAGATTTGGTTCCAAAAGGGTATAAGCCGCCTTTATGAGCCTTCTCGCGCGGTTTCGTTTAACTGCGCATCCGACCTTTTTTGCGGCTGTAATTCCAATTTTAAGTTCATCTCTTCCCGTTTTTGTGACGTAGGTCACGAGGCAGGGGTCCACAAAGGATTTTCCTCTTGCATAGATTCTCCGAAAATCGTTATTGCGGTTGATTTTCAAGGTGAAACGCATTTTTTTCCCTCTCTCTTGCCGACAAATTTCGGCAGATAAAAGAAAAGACCACAAAACAGTGGCCTAAAAATCAGTGAGTCAAACGAGCTCTGCCTTTTGCTCTTCTGCGTGCGAGAACCTTGCGTCCGTTAGCTGTTCTCATTCTCTTTCTGAAACCATGTTCCTTTTTTCTCTGAAGCTTTTTGGGCTGATATGTTCTGAGCATTCTTTTTACACTCCTTTCGCAAATCGAAAAGTATGAAAAATCGCCTTTTAAAAACGATTTATTACACATTTAAAAAGGGCATATTCCTTGCAATGCTCTATTATACAATAGATGTCACGCGAATGTCAAGCACTTTTTTTAAAACTTAAATTTTTCTTCCTTATATAATATATTATTTAAAATCTTGTTGAAAATGCAATTTCTTATTGAAAACTCAGGTTTTTTGTGGTAATATATTATGTGGTATAGTTTTTAACATTTTTCAAAAATTATATAGATTTTCAACACACTTTTTCAGGGAGGTTAATAATGGATTTTAAAAAGGTTTTTGACATTGCGATGGAATATATACGCGAAAAGTACAAGCTCACCGAATGTATCTTCAACCTTTGGATCGGCTGCTTGGAGCCCGTTTCCTTTGACGGCGACACCGCTGTGCTGAGCGCGCCGAATGAATTCAAAAAGAACATTGCAGAAACAAGATATATGGATATGCTACGCGACGCGTTTAATGCGGTTTTTGGTTTCGAGGTTGGTATTATGATTATCGACCTTGAGGCTGACAACCAGAACTCTCTTTTCATCGAGCCGGAAAATCTTCATTTTTCCAAGGAAGAGATGGAGCAGAATTCCAGAGGCGGCGACTATGACTACACCTTCGACACCTTTATAGTCGGTTCTTCAAACAAGTTTGCGCACGCGGCTTGTATGTCGGTTGCGGAAAATCCCTCGGGAATATATAACCCTCTTTTTATCTACGGCGGTTCGGGACTCGGAAAAACCCATCTTCTCTACGCGATTGAAAAGAAGATAAAGGAAAAATATCCCGATTACAAAATTCTCTACGTCAAGAGTGAGGATTTCACAAACGAGCTGATTGACGCTCTCGGCGTCAAAAACGTCATCCGTGAGAATAAAACACAGTATTTCCACGAGAAATACAGAAACGTCGACGTGCTTCTGGTGGACGATATTCAGTTTATTGCCGGCAAGGAAGCTACTCAGGAGGAATTCTTCCACACCTTCGACGCGCTCTACCATTCCGGAAAGCAGATCGTTCTCACCTCGGACAGACCGTCAAGCGAGATTAAGACCCTTGAGGAAAGACTTAAAACCCGTTTTGACTGGGGACTCACCGCTGACATTCAGCGTCCCGAGTTTGAAACGAGGGTGGCTATCATAAAGCGAAAAGCCGAGCTTATGAACATCGACATTCCTAACGACGTCTGTGAATTTATCGCCAACAAGCTCAAAAACAACATCAGACAGCTTGAGGGCACCGTCAAGAAGATGAAGGCCTATCAACAGCTCGCAGGCTCTGCACCGACCATTTCCGTGGCGCAGACGGCGATTAAAGATATTTTAAACGACAATCAGCCCGTTCCGGTAACTGTTGAAAGGATAATCAACGAGGTTGCGAGAACCTTTGGAGTCACTGCAAACGACATCCGTTCTCCGAAACATTCCGCTCCTGTTTCCAACGCAAGACAGACTGCTGCCTACATAGTCCGCGAGATAACCCAGATGCCCTTGGCGCAGATTGGCGAGGAGTTTGGCGGAAGAGATCACGCAACGATGGTCTACGCCATCAAAAAGGTTCTTTCAAAGATGGAAAAAGAGCCTTCCTACCGTGAAACCGTTGAGGATATTATAAAAAATATCCGCGACAACTGATTTTGACTTTTTGACAAAATCTTCAACTTTTATTCAACTTTAAACACAGGTTTTTAACATTCAAAATTACCCAAATTCAAGCTTTCAACTTTTCAAGAAATTTTAAAGAAAATTTTAACAGTAAAAAAATGGTCGAAAGGCTTGTACTTATAACCTTTTTTGAGTGTTTTAAACTTTTCAACAGTCCCTAATAATAATACTAAAATATATTATATTCTCTATTTATAGGAGGACAAAATGAGATTTACGTGTAATAAAAGAGAGCTGTCGCAGGCAGTACTCAACGTTTCAAGAGCAGTAATTCAAAAATCAACCGTCGGAGCACTTGAAGGAATTTTGGTTTCTGCAAGAGGCGGAGCTATAACTCTGACGGGCTATGACCTTGAATTTTCCATAAAGACCTCTATCGAAGCCGAAATTTTTTCTGCAGGTGAGATTGTAATAAGCGCAAGACTTTTTACCGATATGGTAAGAAAGCTCCCTGCTGAAAAGGTTACCATAGAGGCTGATGAAAAAAATCTCGTAAATATCACAAGCGGTTCGGCTTCCTATACCATTCTCGGTATGCCTTCGCTTGAATTTCCCGACGTTCCCACAGTTGAAACCGACGAAACTATCGAAATTCCAAACGCTGTTTTGAAGGATATGATAAACCACACGCTTTTTGCGGTAAGTCAGTCGGATTCAAAGCCTGCACACATGGGTTCTCTCTTTGAATTCCAGAATGACAGCGTGACTGTGGTTTCGGTTGACGGCTTCAGACTTGCTATAAGAAAAGAGAATATAAAAACTGTGGTTGAAGACAGATTTATCGTTCCGTCAAAGACACTTAAAGAGATAACAAACCTCTTTGACGACGACGGAATATGTGAGATAAACGCCGAGAGAAAGAGAATTACCTTCTCGAGCGGAAACTACGTCGTATTTTCAAGACTTATCGAAGGTGAATTTTTGAATTTTGAGGAAGCTATTCCGAAAAAATGCACTACTTCGATGATAATCGACAAGGACGAGCTCGGCGATTGTCTTGAAAGAGTTTCTCTTCTTATCTCCGACAGACTCAAATATCCGCTTAAGATAAATATAGAAGATGATAACATCGAGGTCAGATGTGATACTCCTCTCGGAAAAGCAAATGATATGATTAGCTGTAAGATTGAGGGTGACCCGATAAAAATCGGTCTTAACAGCAAATATATATTGGAAGCTTTGAAGGCAACCGACTGTCAGAACGTTAAAATACGTTTCAACGGTCCTTTGTCCCCTGTTGTAATTGAACCGACGGACAACGACAGATTTTTGTTTCTCGTTCTGCCCGTCAGAATTAAGTAGGTCTTGTATGGAAATTATTGAAGTAGCTATAAAAACCGGATATATAAAGCTTGACCAGCTGTTGAAGTACACGGGTATCGCCGAAACCGGCGGTCACGCGAAAGAGATAGTGGCTGAGGGTGCCTGCGCCGTCAACGGTGAGGTTTGCACCCAAAGAGGAAGAAAGCTTTATCCCGGAAGTGTCGTCGAGATTGACGAATACAGAATTGAAATTATAAAAGAGGACCAAAGTGAAGATCACATCATTATGGTTTAAAAACTTCAGAAATATTGAAAACCTCGAAATACAGCTCTGTGACAAGGTCAACGTTTTTTGCGGTGAGAATGCACAGGGAAAAACAAATATTATTGAAGGGGTCAGCATCCTTTCGGGAGAAAAGAGCTTTCGCACCTCAAAGGACAAGGAGCTTGTAAAGGTTGACTGTGAAAAAGCGGTCGTCGAAGCCGAGTTTTTATCTCAAAACAGAGAAAACAAAATCTCCCTTGAGATTGAAAACGGAAGAAAGGTCACTTTAAACGGGCTTTTGGAAGAAAGGGAAGTCCTTTCCGACAGGTTTTTTTGTGTGTCCTTCTCCCCTGCCCATCTCTCGCTTGTAAAGGACGGACCCGAAAAGCGCAGAAAATTTTTGGACGCCTGCATCTGCAGAATCAGCCCTAAATATACAAAATATATTGCGGACTACGAGCACGTTTTGTATCAGCGAAACAATCTTATAAGGGATTTAAAATATTCGCGCGACGTCGGCGACAGGATAGAAACCGAGCTTGCGGTCTGGGACATATCCCTTGCAAATTTAGGCTGTGTGATACACAATATGCGCAAAAAATATCTGCAAAGGCTGTCCGAAAAGGCTGAAAGGTTCTACGACGGAATTTCGTCGGGCAACGAAAAGCTGTCGCTTTCCTATATTTCGACGATATTCGACACCGATATCGAGGACAAAAATTTTCAGCGTGACGTGTTTTATAACAAGCTCCGCGCCGGTATCTATGAAGATATAAAAAACGGATTTACCGGTTGCGGAATTCAGCGTGACGATTTTGTATTTAATATAGATGAAAAAAATGCCCGTCTTTTCGGCTCGCAGGGTCAACAGAGAAGCTGTGTGCTTGCGGTCAAGATGGGAGAATGTGAGATAGTAGCCGATGCCTTCGGCGAAAAGCCCGTCGTGCTTCTTGACGACGTTATGAGCGAGCTTGACCGTTCAAGGCAGAATTTTATAATGAACTGCCTTGAGGATATGCAGGTTTTCATCACCTGCTGTGAGGTAAACGACCTCAAAAACTTCAAGGAAGGCAAGATTTTCACTGTGAAGGACGGCAGAATTCTGCGCCAGAGGTATAAGAGGCCGAGAAAAAAAGCTTAATGAGAAAAGGCCGCACTAAATTAACCTACGGTGAGCTAAATAGCTCCTTAAAGCGCAGCTAAATATTCGCTTCGCGAAAGCTAAATAATGGCTTCGCCATAGCTAAATAGTGCCTGACGGCACAGCTTTTCAAAAGGGAAAGCCAAAAGGAGAATTATGTATTTACATCTTGGAAACGACGTGGTGGTGAATGAAGCCTCGGTTGTGGGAATTTTTGATATCGAAAACACCTCGGTTTCACCAGCAACAAAGGAATTTTTTGCCGCCGCGCAGAAAAAAAACCGAGTGGTCTACGTGACCGACGACCTGCCGAAATCCTTTGTGGTTTGCAGGGAAAAGGAAGGGTTCACGGTTTACATCTGTCAGGTATCCCCTGCTACCATGCTCAAAAGAGCAGAGCTCAATGAGGCGGAGAGTGAAAAAATTCGCGAAATTGTTGAGCAAAAAGAAAAAAGCTAAATAGTCTTGCTTTGCAAGACAGCTAAATAGAACCTTCGGTTCAGCTAAATTCGGTTGCACCGAGCTAAATAGTTGCCGTTGGCAACTGCTAAATTTCACGGTGTGAAATTTAAAAGGAGGAAAAAAAGTGGAAGAAATCAAGAGAAACGCATCTGACTACAACGAAGAACAAATACAGGTGCTTGAGGGTCTGGAGGCTGTAAGAAAGCGTCCCGGTATGTACATCGGTTCGACAGGTCCGAGGGGTCTGCACCACCTCGTATACGAGATAGTGGACAACGCTATCGAC
>JAZSEP010000063.1:0-22092 GCA_045531755.1 Oscillospiraceae bacterium
GAATCGACGCCGTCACCCTCTGCACCAAGACCTGCACAGATGTGCAGATTTCCGCCGTTCACAGCAAAAACCGAAACACCGTCCTCGTTGACGTTGATGCCGTCGTCCTGCGAATAGATGTTGACGTTACCGCCGTTTATCGACAGATGAAGCTCGGAGTTTAATCCCTCGAATCCCGAGGTGATGTTGAGAACCCCGTCACCGCCGTTTATATTCAGACTTTGATAGGAATAAAACGCTCCGTCCACCTTCAAACGCTTCTTCTGTGCAGGATACTCGTCGCCAGACTCCTCGTCCTTGTATTGAGCCTTGAGGATTCTGAAGATGTTAGTGCCCGAAACGTTGTTGACTGTGCCGTCAGCAATCTCAACAACCGCACCTGCGTTTGATGTGTCGGCGACGTGGCTGTTGGTATCGCGCTCTTCCCAAGCGTTGTCACATTCGTAAACGTCGGCAAAAACCACACCGCTTGCAACGGTGCATTCTATATCAACACCGTTCAGGATAAGGGTGACCTTTTGCGACGGGTCGTCAAAAGCGTCCTCAAGCTCAATTCTGATCTGTCCGTGCCACTCACCGCTGAGTGAGTAGGTGCCTGCCTGCGTGATGTGCAAAACCGCATTTTGATACGCCTCTTCCTTGGAGTGCATCATCTGTGACGGGAATCCTGTTTTCAAAACGGGCAGGGTGGAAAAAATATAGTTTTCGTATCCTTCCGCTTCGTAAAAATAAGCATATTCCTGCTCTCCGTCGTAGTTTACCTTTTTGAACTTAGCCTCGTCCAAAAGCGGATAATAGTAGATGTCGTGGGCGATATAAACCGCATCCTCACCGCTCGGCTTGGTGCCGGTATAGTACTCCGCGGGAGAGTTCTTGATCTCGTCGTGAGCAACCGTCGGGTCAACGTTCCAAACGTAGTCGTACTCCGGCACGGCAACGCCGTCAACGGTCGCCGTGTGCTTGTATCCGCCTTCATCCTCAACGGAAGAAAGGTCAACGTAAACTATCCGCCTGCCATCGTCGGCAAAAGCCGTCGGACAGACCCCAAGAACCAGAATTACCGCAAGAAACAAAGCCAAAAAACGCCTCATAAAACAAACTCCTTTTCGGAAATTACGTTAATATAATATCCTCAAAAATTGACAATTTTTCAGAATACGGGTAAACAAGGAGTAAAGAAAATGTTAACAAATTACTCCACAAAATTGTAGGAATATTTCGACGGGGGCACGCCTGTTATCCTGTGAAACTGTGAGGAAAAATACTTGTAATCCTCAAATCCGCACATCTCGGCAATCTCCAAAAGGGAATAGTATCCGCTTTCAATCAGATTCACCGCGTGCTTTATACGGGTGTTTATGATGTATCTTTTTGGCGAGATGCCAAACTGCTTCTGGAAGAGCTTTCGCAGATATACTTCGCTTATGTTGGACGCCTTTGCAACGTCCGCCACAGAAATCGCAGGGTTTGTGAAGTTGTCCTTTATGTAACGCACCGAGTTTTCTATTCGATGGTCGTAACGGCTTTGCGAAGGGGTCTGTTCACGGATTTTTGCAAAAATCATATACAAAATCGCGCTGCAGCGGAGCCGATACCCGCGCTCCTTTTTTCGCCAGCAATCAAGGATTTCCTTAAAAAGCGGAGCAATTTCCTCGGGCCTTGGCGGATAAAAAAGCTCAATCGACGTCGAAAAATAGTCAATCGAATTGAAATGTATGACGATAAACTCGTCAACCTTCGACCGACGGGTGTAGTCAACGTTTGCAGGAACGAAAACAATCGAATTGTCTTTGAGCGACAAAACCTCGTCCTCCGTTATAAACTCGGTGTCCGCCCTAAAACGAAAGGAAAGCGCATCAAAATTTCGTCCGCTGTTATAGACGTTTACGTCGTTTCGCTTGATTTCCCTGACCTCAAGAAGCTTGAAAGAAAGAGTATCTTTTTCGAAAATCAATAAAATCACCCCTGTTTCAAAACAATAATAACATATTTGTTTCGTTTTTTCAACCTTTTGTTTTGTTTAATGAGTTTTTATTCGTTATATAATAAGCTATAATTCAGTTATAGGCAATATCGAAATTTAAAACTTGTTCAAAAAACAGGGAGGCAATATTATGAATTTCTGCTCAAATCCATCAGAACTCAGAATCACCGATATGCGTTTTGTCGATATCGATGGCGCGCCCAAGCGTTGTACCATCCTCAGAATCGACACAAACCAAGGCATATCCGGCTTTGGTGAGGTGCGTGACGCATCCTCCAAAACCTACGCTCTTATGCTCAAGAGTCGTATCTTGGGCGAGAACCCTTGCAACGTTGACAAAATCTTCAGAAAGATTAAACAGTTCGGCGGACCCTCCCGTCAGGGCGGCGGCGTTTCCGGTGTAGAAATCGCACTTTGGGACCTCGCAGGCAAGGCATACGGCGTTCCGGTCTACCAGCTTCTCGGCGGAAAGTTCCGCGATGAAGTACGCGTATACTGCGACACCGACGTTGACGGAAAGCACACAGGACACGATATGGGTCTTGCACTCAAGAAGAGAATGGATATGGGCTTCACCTTCCTGAAGATGGACCTCGGTATCGGACTTCTCCTTGACGAGCCCGGAACACTCAACGCTCCTCTCGGCTTCATCGAAGATATGAAGAAGTACGCTTCTCATATTCTCAACGTACAGGGCGGTTCCGTAACCTCTGATATGGTAAGACATCAGAAGAGCTATTCTATCGTTACAACAGCACACCCCCACACAGGTATCCATCTCACCGAGAAGGGTCTTGATTACCTCGAGAACTACGTTAAAGAGGTTCGTGAGGTCATCGGCTACGACGTTCCCCTTGCTATCGACCACTTTGGACATATCTGCGTAGAGGATTGTATCCGCTTTGCACGCAGAATGGAACCCTACAACCTTGCTTGGATCGAGGATATGGTTCCGTGGATTTATACCGATCAGTACGTAAGACTCAAGAACGCTACAACCGTTCCCGTATGTACAGGTGAAGACATCTACCTCAAGGAAGGCTTTGAAACACTCATCAAGGCAGGCGGCGTTTCCGTTATCCATCCTGACATCCTCACCTGCGGCGGTGCGCTTGAGATGAAGAAGATTGCCGACATCGCTGACGAGCACGGCGTTGCAACAGCAATACATATGGCAGAGAGCCCCGTTGCTTGCCTCGCAGCCGTTCACACAGCAGCAGCTATGCACAACGTTTTGGCGCTTGAGTTCCATTCCGTTGACGTACCGTGGTGGGCAGATATGGTTACAGGTATTGATAACCCCATCTTCAAGGATGGCTTCATAAAGGTTCCCGAGAAGCCCGGACTTGGCTTCGACGACCTCAACGAAGAGGTGCTCAGAGAGCACATCAACCCCAACATCCCCGGCTACTTCGAACCCACGGATGAATGGAATCAGGAATTTTCAAACGATAGAATCTGGAGCTGATTGATATGCATTTTAATGATAGAGAAAGAATAATCGCGCTCACACCCCTCTGGAAAGGCGAAAGACTTCCCGACGGAAGACCGAAGGTTGAGGACAAGTACCTCGACGCACTCTACGGTATGACACTTGAAGAGGTTTGGAAGCCTATCTACGTTTTGGGATATGAGCATCAGTTCGTAGGCGGAGGTCTTGCACCTCTGCACACACTCCACGACGACGGCAGAAAGCTCGTCGGCCGTGCAGTAACCTGCAACTATTGCCCCACCCGTCCCGACCTCCACGACCTTCAGTTTGCCCGTGGCGCAGAGGACGGCAGAAACGGCAACTACAACCAGTGGGTAATCGACAATCTCTATGAGAGAGACGTCGTTGTCTGCGATATGTACGACAAGATTTACAAAGGAACCTTCCTCGGCGGAAACCTCACAACAGCTCTCCAGAAGCACACCAAAACAGGTGGCGCAGTTGTCTGGGGCGGTGTTCGTGACGTTGAGCAGATGAAGCAGGTTCCCGACGTACAGGTTTACTACCGCGGAATCGACCCCACTCCTATCCGTGAATTCGTTATGAAGGATTGGAACGACATCACAAACTTCGGCGGCGCAGTCTGCCTCCCCGGCGACATCGTCTTCGGTGCAGGCGGAGGAGTATTGTTCATCCCCAGCCACCTTGTTGCAGACGTTGTCGAGGGTGCCGCAAAGACACACGTAAAGGACGACTTCGGCTTCGAGATGATCGGTCAGGGCAAGTTCACTACTGCACAGATTGACAGAAACACCTGGACAGAAGAGATGCTTGATATGCTCGTTGACTGGATCAAGACCGACCCGAGAGGCGAAGCATACCGCGACCTCGACTGGTCCAAGGAATATGACCTCGCTCGTAACGGCGACCCGAACGATACACAGACAGCTCTGTAAGGGGGAAGAGTAATGCTACTCCAATTCAAGACCAAAATGACTGCACAGGAAAAGTATGACCTGTACATGAAAACCTACCTCGACCGCAAGGACGAGTTTGACAAAATCGTCGAAGAAGGCGTTGAAAAACACCGTAAGGGCGACTGCAAGCTTCGCTTTGTCGATAAGGACGGAAAACCTGTTGCAGGAAAAAAGGTAACCCTCACACAGAAGACCCACGATTTCAAATACGGCGCGAATATCTTCATGCTCGACGAGTTCGAGAAGGAAGAGGATAACAAGGAGTACCGCCGCTTCTTCAAGGAGTACTTCAACCTCGCAACCGTTCCTTTCTACTGGGGCGATCTTGAGCCCGTAGAGGGAAAACCCCGCTATGCCAAGGACAGCGAAAAGGTTTACCGCCGTCCTGCTCCCGACCTCTGCGTTGAGTACTGTGAGGAAAACGGAATTCTCCCCAAGCTTCACTGTCTGGTATATGAGAACCATCTTCCCGAGTGGGCAAAAAAGCTCTCCCACGATGACCTCAAGAAAAGATACGAACAGCGCTTTCAGGAGATTGCAGAGCGTTATCGCGGAAAGATGTGGGAATTTGAGGTAATCAACGAGGTACAGTTCCAGCACAGCGGTTCTCCTCTTTCCGACGACAAGGATATCGTCGAATGGGCTTTTGAATTGGCACACAAGTACTTCGAAGGTGAGAAGCTCGTCATCAACGACGCAGGCTCCTCCCTGGTTCAGATAGGTACCGTCTGGGGCCGCCCCCATATCAGCTGGCGCTCGGCGTTTATGCTCTATATCGAGAACCTGCTTTTAAAGGGCGTAAAGTTTGACAAGATCGGTATACAGAACCACCAGTTCACAGGTGCAAGCTCCAAAACCGACGAGCAGTACGAAGCTACCATAAAGAGCGAGGTTGACCAAAACAACCCCTTCAAGATTATGGCAGGACTTGACAGGCTCGCTTCCTTTAATCTCCCCATCGAGATTACAGAGGTAACAATCCCCACCTTCGGCGAAACCGAGGAGGATGAGGAGCTTCAGGCTCAGATGCTCAAGGTGCGCTTTTCCGCTTGGTTTGCGCATCCTGCAGTAGACGCAGTCGTATATTGGAACACGGTTGACGGCCATGCATGGCTTGGAAATCCCAACTGGGTAGAGAACAACTGCCTTGGCGGACTTTTCCACCAGGACCTCACCCCCAAAAAATCCGCGCTTATGTTCAAAAAGCTCTTCTCGGAGATTTGGCACACCGACCTCGAGCTCACAACCGACTCTGACGGCTGTGTTGATTTCAGGGGCTTCTACGGTGACTATACTGCACAGCTCGGCGAGAACGAGGTTAAATTCGGAATTCATAAGGGCGAAGCAGACAATTTTGAATTAACTGTTTAAAGGTGATAAAGATGAAAACAGCACTTGTCACAGGTTCCTCAAGAGGAATCGGCAGAGCGATAGCAATGCGACTTGCAAAGGACGGCTATAAGGTGATCATCCACGGCGCTTCCGCTTCCAAAAAGGCGGAGGAAGCACGCGATGCCATCATTGCAAACGGCGGTCAGGCAGAAGTTATGATTGCCAACCTCTGCGATATAAAGGAAGTCAAGGCTTTGGGCGAAAAGATAAAGGACGTTGACGTGCTTGTACTCAACGCATCCCTGCAGTACCGCACTCCTTGGCAGGAAATCACAACCGAGGCTTGCTTTGAGCAGCTCACCTGCAACTTCGTTGCAAGTATGCATCTCATTCAGGCAGTAGCAGACAGTATGAAGGCGAAAAAATGGGGCCGCGTAATAACCATCGGCTCCGTTCAGGAGGCAAAGCCTCACCCCGATATGCTTGTCTACTCCGCAAGTAAGGCTGCACAGACAAATATGGTAGAATCCCTTTCTCTCCAGCTTGCAAAGGACGGAATTACAGTAAACAACGTGGCTCCCGGAGTTATCTATACCGATAGAAACGTCGAGGCACTTTCCGACCCCGACTATGCAAAGAAGGTTACAGACTCCATCCCCGTAGGCTTCTACGGAGAGCCCGAGGATTGCGCAGGTATCGTTTCCCTGCTTTGCTCCGAGGAAGGAAGATACATCACAGGACAGAACATCTTTGTAGACGGAGGTAAAAGTGTACAATGACGATACGCTTTTTAGGACAGAGCGGTTATATAATTAAAACCCTCACCTCGTCAATAGCGATCGACCCCTATCTTTCTGATTCGGTAAACCGCGTCGCAAAGCGTCCTCGCACACTTCCCGTGCCGATTGAGCCCGAAAAGCTCAGGGTGGACGCAGTCATCTGTACCCATAACCACCTCGACCATCTCGACCCCGACACCGTGTCAAAGATGGACAAGGAAACAAGCTTCATAACCACCTTCGAGGGCAAAACCGTGCTCGGAGAGATGGGCTTCAAAAAGGTCAAAGCGATAAAGGAAGGCACCACCGTAAACGTCGGAGATATCTCGATAACAGCGGTATACGCCAACCACACCGTTGAAGCATTCGGACTCATCGTCAAGGCAGACAACACCACGCTGTATTTCAGCAGTGACACTCTGTATGACGAAAAGCTTTTCGAGATTGCAAAATACAATCCCGATATGACCTTCATCTGCATCAACGGCAAGCTCGGCAATATGAACGTTGAGGAAGCGCTCGTAACAGCCGAGAAGATAGGCGCAAAGGTCAACGTACCGAACCACTACGATATGTTCGCGTCAAACTCCGAAGACCCCCATAAATTCGCTGACAAGATAAAAGGCGGATTTATAATGGAGTTCAACGAGGAATACGACCTCTCCTACGCCATCACAAATAAATGATAAACAGCGAGGTGAAATTCACCTCGCTGTTTTTATATAATACGCTGTGCCTGCCGCGTAGGCAGTTTATATATGCTTCATCAAAACAAGCTTTATTGCAACTAAAATCAAAATGTGCAAGGGATAGAAAGCATAGAAGGCATATTTCGAGAATCCGGACTTTATAAATCCGCGTTTGCCATTGTACATGTTGATTGGTATAAATGCCAACCACGCAAAAAAACCTCCTGAAAGAAGAGGATAAGCCAAAACCGCTTGTACCGCCGGGTGCTTTTTCAAAACGTACATTAATAGAATCAAAAGTACGCCGGGCAGACCGTAATCGCACTTTAGAAATATGGCAACAAGCGCGACTGCTGTCAATAGGACCGCTTTGAAAAGCTCAGTGCGGGCGTTTTCGAAAACATATAGCATCAATACACCTGAAAACAGTGTAAAGAAAACGTTTTGGACTTTGAGGTTAAAAACCTGACCGCTTTTCATAATGTTAAACGGAATTTCAGAGATGACAGCAAACAGCAACAAATTAAAAGCATAGCGCTTTTTGCTTCTGGTATGAGAAAAACCTTCGGTAATCAGAAAACAAAAAATCGGGAAAGAGATTCTTCCGATTTTTCGCATTAGATAATAGAGGGTTACCGTTTGGGAACCTACAGTAAAAAACGGCTCGGTCATCAAAGAAATTTCAGGCGCAAGTAAAAGCGCAGAATGGTCTATAAACATCGTAATAACAGCAATAAGCTTTAGCATACTGCTGCTTAAAATTCTGAATCTGTCTAAAGTTAAACCTTTTGTCATTAGTAAACCTCACAGTTTTAATTTAGCATATTTAAAAGGAATATCATAAAGGGTGGTTACTTTACCAAATCTATAAACGCCTTTGCCGCGTAGGAAAGGGGCGCGTTTTTCAGGTAGGCATAGCCTATGCTTCGCTTGGGGATAGGCGGGTCGAGGGTCAGCTTTCTGATCAGCCCCTTGTCAAGCTCTTCCTTTGAAAACTCTTCGACAACACAGGAAACTCCAAGGTGAATCGAAGCAAAACGAATAAGCAGGTCGTGCGCCGCCATTTCAATCTGGGGACTGAGGTGTATGCCCTTTTTCTTAAAGGTGCTGTCGAGAAAACGGCGCGACGACGAGTTTTTCTCAAGAAGTATGAGCGGGAGCTTTGCTACCTCGTCCCAGGAATACGAAGCCTGCTGTTTAAAATCGGGTCCGCAGACAAAAACGTCACCTATCTCAAAACACGGCTCTATCACAAGCTCGTCGTCCTTCAAGGGCATATTAACAAACGCAAGGTCGGCGTTTCCCTCCTTGACGAGAGCCGCCATCTGCGACGAATAGGAGTTTGCCATTTCAATTCGTATGTCGGGGTATAAATCGTGGAATTTTTCGAGATACTGTAGAAGAAAATGGCTCGTTATCGCGTCACCTGCCGCAATCTTCAGCTCGCCTGCTTCAAGATGGCGAAGACGGTTCAGCTGACTTTCGCCCTGCTCAATGGAGCTTATCGCACTTTCAACCTTGGAAAAAAGAATCTTCCCCTCGTTTGTCAGCGCGACACCCTTGCTTGTTCTTATAAACAGCTGAACACCAAGGTCAGCCTCAAGCTGTTGTATGCATTGAGAGATGGCAGACTGCGAAACGTATAGGTTCTTCGCGGCGGTCGAAAACGAGCGAAAACGCGCAGTTTCGTAAAAAACACGGTAATAGTCGAGCTTTGTTTTCATATAAGTTCACCTTATAACCACTGTAAGTATTATCTATTTTACTAATATCTATATTTATAGTATACTTATATACGTAAAATAAGTCAATAATCGGAGGAAAAAATATGGGCAGAGTATATGGAACAGTTTCAATGGGACTGCGCGCTCCCATCATCCGTCAAGGCGACGATATGGTGGAAATCGTAACAAACACCGTCGTTGACGCAATCAAAGAAGAGGGACTCGCTCCCAGAGACGGAGACGTGGTTTGTATGACCGAGGCAATCGTCGCTCGCGCACAGGGAAACTATGCAAGCGTCGATAATATCGCCACCGACGTCAGAAATAAATTCGGCGGTGAAACCGTGGGCGTCATCTTCCCGATTCTCAGCAGAAACAGATTTGCAATCTGCCTTCGCGGTATCGCAAAGGGATGCAAAAAGGTTATATTGATGCTCAGCTATCCTTCCGATGAGGTTGGAAACCATCTTATCGACCTCGACGCTCTCGATGCAAAGGGAATCAACCCCTTCACCGACGTCCTCACAGAAAAAGAGTGGAGAGAGCTTTTCGGATATCCCAAGCACACCTTCACAGGCGTTGACTACGTTGAGTATTATTCCCAGCTCGTTCGCGACTGCGGCGCAGAGGTAGAGGTTATCTTTGCCAACGACTGCCGCGCAATTTTGAAATACACCAAAAACGTTCTCAACTGCGATATCCACAGCCGTGTCCGCACAAAAAGACTTCTCAAGGCTGCAGGCGCAGAGAAGGTTTTCGGACTCGACGAGATCATGAACGAGTCTGTCGACGGAAGCGGTTGGAACGCTCGTTACGGCCTGCTCGGCTCCAATAAGGCAACCGAGGACACCGTAAAGCTCTTCCCCAGAGAAGAGTGTCAGAAGATGGTCGAGGATATACAGGCAAAGCTCCTCGAAATCACAGGTAAGCACATCGAGGTTATGGTCTATGGCGACGGTGCGTTTAAGGACCCCGTCGGAAAAATCTGGGAGCTTGCAGACCCCGTCGTTTCCCCTGCATATACTGTGGGACTCGAGGGAACACCCAACGAACTCAAGCTCAAGTACCTTGCAGATAACGACTTCTCCGCGCTCTCCGGAAAAGAGCTTCAGGACGCTATCAAGGGCAAGATTGCACAGAAGGACGGCTCTTCGCTGGTCGGAAATATGGCGGCACAGGGAACAACACCCCGACGTCTGACAGACCTCATCGGCTCGCTCTGCGACCTCACCTCCGGCTCGGGCGATAAGGGTACCCCCATCGTCTACATCCAGGGCTACTTCGATAACTATACAAACGAATAATCGACAACAAACCTAAAAATAACAAGCCTCAACAGAGTTTTCTCTGTTGAGGCTTGTTTTAGTTTAGAGATTGCAAAAAGACATTTAAAAGTTGAAAAGCGGTTTCCTTATCTTTGGGGTTGCAGGCGTTCAATTGCTCCCACAATAGTTCCTGCTCAATAACCTCGGGGCTGCGGTTCTCAGTTAAAATCTCGTCGGGAGTGATGTGTAACACCTGACAAATGCGGAGGATGGTTTCAATGCGCATGTTAACCGTTCCACGCTCAATGTCGGCATAGGTGCGGTCAGAAAGACCGGCAGCCTCTGCAACTTCTGCTTGTGTCATACCAATGCGTTTGCGAACAGCGAGTAGTTTGTTGCCAATTGCTCGGAAATCAAAAAGTAGCATTATAGTTCCTCCTAAATATTCTTATATAGGAATTATACTTCCTTTTGCTATTGACAAATAGGAACTAAAGGTGTATATTTATAGGAAGAAAGCTTCTTGCAAAAGGCGTATTTTATTGTAAAACATGAAGCTTTCTACCAATTTAAAAAAGGGTGATGGCTATGAAACGCTGCAAAAAATTGTTGTCATTGATACTTGCACTGTGTATATGCTTTACCGTGTTCTCACAAATCACGCTAACAGCATCTGCGGCAAGCTATTCAACCGCAAGTATGCAAGCACTAGCAAACTACGTTCGCACCTATGGTGCAGAAGACAGTGATGGATTAGGAAAAATACTAATCAACAAAACGATTAGTGGAGAATACGATTTTTATTTCGTTTTGCAAGACCGTGCAGAAGGATTGTACTTTGCATTGCTCACAAGCAGTGATGAGAGTAATCGTGTGGTAAGTAATACAGAGTTCGTGCTAAAGGAATCCTCCAGCACTATATCTGTAGATTTTGCGCATCTTTATTACTACGATAACCAGTGCCTTGATGCAGTGAGTACAACCAAAAGCATAAGTAAATCAGCATACAGCAACAGTAATACTTATTCTGTCTCCGGCAGCGGTAAATATATTACATCTGCATATTTTTCCGAAACTTTTCACGCAACACTGAGACTGCTGTTCTCTCATTGGGATCAGTATATCTATTCCCGTCTTGGTTTTGGCTTTAAAGCGATGGGCTTTACTTCATTTAACGGATATGGCAGCACAAGCGTCTGTACATCACATACCTACACTAATAGTTGTGACACGACCTGTAATAACTGTGGTGCAACACGCTCTATATCTCATACATACAGTGGTTCCTGTGACTCCACCTGTAACATTTGTGGCACAACAAGAACGACCAGCGGTAGCCATACTTACAGTAGCAATAGCGATAAAACTTGTAACACCTGTGGTTATGAACGGACTACTATTATAGAAGACACCTCTGCAACTGTTGCTTCAGGCACCTGCGGTAGCAACGTTAATTGGAGAGTTACAAAGAACGGCACTTTGGTAATAAGCGGAACCGGCACCATGTATGGTTACAGTGGATATGGTACACAACCTTGGTTTGATTATCGCAGTCAAATAAAGAAGGTTCAAATTTTGTCTGGCGTCACAAGCATAGGTAATTATGCTTTTTATTACCATTCAAATCTAGAAAACGTAGAAATTGCAGACACTGTTAAAACTTTAGGTGAAAACTGTTTTGGTTCTTGTTCGTTGCTTAGAGAGATTACTATTCCATATGGAGTAAAAGCGATACCCAAGTTTGCTTTTGCTCGTTGCAGTAGTTTGCAGTATGCCAATATTCCATCTACTGTAACATCCTTTGGACAGGACTGCTTTGATGGCTGTTCGTCTTTGATTTATTTTATCATTCCTGATGGAACAACATCAATTGCATACTATATGTTTGCTGGATGTACAAGCTTGGAGTATGTTCAAATTCCTAGTTCTGTTAAAGAAATTGAATCAGGAGCCTTCTACAACTGTTATAACTTATCAGATGTATATTATACAGGCACACCGAGTCAGTTGAATGCGGTTATCTTTCGTACTGGTAACGGTTGTGTAACAAGTGCAAGAATCCATTATGAAGCCAAGGCTCCTTGTATAACCTGTACCTATGGTGGATGGACTAAGCTAAATGATAGCACACACCAAAGAGCTTGCACAAACTGCGGAAACGCACAAACTGCAAACCACAGTTGGAATGCAGGAACAGTTACCAAACAGCCAAACTGTTCTGAAACGGGAGTAAAAACCTATACCTGTTCCATCTGTAACGGTACAAAGACTGAAACTATCGCAAAGACCACTGACCACGTATACGGAAATTGGACTATGGCGAATGATACAACTCATCAGCACTCCTGTACAAAATGCGGAAAAACCGAAACGGCAAATCACAGCTGGAACGCAGGAACGGTTACAAAACAGCCGAACTGCTCTGAAACGGGAGTAAAAACCTACACCTGTTCTATCTGCAACGGCACAAAGACCGAGACTATAGCAAAGACCACCGACCACGTGTACGGAAACTGGACAAAGCTTGATGACACGAAGCATCAGCACTCTTGCACAAAGTGTGGAAGTGCTCAGACTGCAAACCACAGCTGGAACGCAGGAACGGTTACAAAACAGCCGAACTGCTCTGAAACAGGAGTTAAGACCTACACCTGTTCCATCTGTAACGGCACAAAGACCGAGACTATAGCAAAGACTACTGACCACGTGTACGGAAATTGGATTAAGGTGAATGATAATTCTCACACCCACAGCTGTACACTCTGCGGAAAGACGGAAACAGTTGCACACGAATGGGATTCGGGAAAGATTACCGTAACACCTACCCTGGAAACCACCGGTATAAGAGTGCGCTCCTGCAAGGGATGTGACGCAACCAAGACCGAGGTAGTTCCAAAGAGAGCAAACGGCGACCTTAATGGCGACCAGAGCATCGACAACAAAGACGTAGAGTATCTTTTGTGGCACACCTTGTTCCCTGATAGTTACCCGCTAGAAATATTTGCAGATTTCGACAACAACAACGTAATAGATAACAAGGACGTCGAATATCTCCTATGGCATACATTGTTCCCCGATAGCTATCCGCTATATTCAAAATAATAAAAATTTTATGAGGTGAAAAGATGAAAAAGATTATAGCAATGGTTTTATGCTTGCTGTTAGTTACAGCAATGTCAGTTTCCGCTTTTGCGGCAGGTGCATCATTCACGGTAGATGCTTCTGCAAAAACTCTCTATCGTGGCGATACCGTAACCCTGAAGGTGAACGTCGCTTGCGGAGAAAAGGCAACCTCCTACGGATTGATGCTAGACTATGACTCAAACGTTTTTGAGCTCGTAGAAGGCTCCTGCACAGTAGCAGGTACGCTTGTAAGCAGCTTTAACAACGGCTTCGCATTTATGTATCAGAACGCAACCGCATACACGGGTGCAGTAGGTACAGTAACCTTGAAGGTTAAAGACAATGCAACCTTCGGTGATACAACCATCACCGGTGACGCATCAATTAAAAACGGAACTGATGCTGTTGAAGCAAGCGGTTGTTCTGTAGCCCTCACTGTTGAATGCAAGCATAACTACAGCGAATGGTCAGAGGCAGGCAACGGCCATTCACAGACCTGCTCAATCTGCAACGACGTAAAAACCGCTGACCACACCTGGAACAGCGGAGAGGTAACAACAAAGCCTACACACTACGAAGAGGGCGTGAAAACCTTCACCTGTAGTGCTTGTAAAGCAACTAAGACCGAGAAGATTGCCAAGGAAGAAGCTCACGAGTGGAACGAGTGGACAGCCAACGACGACGGCAAGACCCACACCCGCAAATGCGGCTGCGAAGCTTCTGAAACACTGTCACACGAGTGGAGCAAATGGGCGCTTGAGGCTGAGAACGAATACAAGCGTGAATGCGCTGATTGCGATGCATCCGAGACAATAGTCCTTGACGGTGAGGTTAATACCACAGCAAAGGATAACCCTGCAAACACCAATATAGGCAATACAGACATCGAGCTTATAGAAAAGCTTCTCTCTGACGAGGAGCTGTGTAAGGTTGTTGCAGGCTCGGATGTTAAGGTTTACCTGAAGGTCACAGACATAACAGAAGGAGTTTCCGAGGAAACTAAGGCTAAAGCAGAAGCCAAAGCAGGCGACGCCGAAATCGGAATGTATCTTGATATTGACCTTTTCAAACAGATTGGCACAGACCCCGAAACACAGATTACCCAAACCAACAGTGACGTTAAGGTTACTATAACCGTTCCCGAAAATATGATTAACACCAACACGGCAGTAAACCGTACCTATAAGGTGGTTCGTGTTCACGAGGACGGAAACGGCAATTTGGTAGCCGACGTTATCGAAGGCGTCTTCAATTCTGATGACAATACCTTTACATTCGAAAGCGACAAGTTCTCTACGTTTGCTTTGGCATATACAGACAAGAGCATATCCAACGGATCCAACCCGCCCGGAGCGTATTTTTCTCCCAACAATTCAAATATCTCCACAACGCCCAGCACACCTGATAAGCCCAATGCTTCAACAGGTGGAGAAAACAGTGCGGTTTGGGCATTGGCAGTGCTAATGCTCACTGCAGGATGCGCTGTTACCGCAAAAAAATTCCGTAAGAACGTTTCTGAAAGATAACAAAATAAAAAGCGAGGATTAAATCCTCGCTTTTTCTTTATTTTATAAACTGTTTTCCGTTAACGCTTCCGCCGTCGCAGAGGATGTCTACACCGGCAAGATAGCCGTTTCTCTCGTCGGCAACCGTTGCGAGAGCGTAGCCGAGCTCCTCAGGAGTACCCATGCGCTTTTCAGCGGCGGTTTCGAGAAGCATTGCGCCCTCTTTTGCCTCAAGATTTCCCATGTCGGTAGCAACAAGTCCGGGGCTAAGAGAAACCACACGAATCTTCTTTTCGCCATACTCGTATGCGCACTTTGCGGCATACCAGATTACAAACTTCTTGGAAAGACCGTAAGCAAGGCCCGAGGACTTGTATTCGTCCTTAATCATCTTGCTCATCTTAAGCGACTTTTTAAGGAAAAGCTCCTCATTAGTTTCTGCAAGAGCAAAGGTTTTCTTGTTAGCGAGAAAATCGGGAAGCATATAAGCGGAGTTAGAGGATACGTCAACGATTACACCGCCCTCGTTCATACGCTTCGAGAACTCTTGATTGACGTAAACGGTACCTAGCGCGTTTACACGCATCAAGGTTTCGGGCTTTGCCATAGCGGGAGAAAGTCCTGCAGAGTGAATGACGTTTTTGATAACGCCGAGCTCAGCGGCATAGTCAGCCAAAGCGATAACTTCTTCGCGCTTGGAGGTGTCGCAGGTCTTGGCATACGCTTCGTAGCCGAGCTCTTTAAGCTCTTCAACAGCCTTTTCGAGCTTAGACAAGGTTCTGCCCGTAACGACGATGATTTTTTCCTTGGGCATAAATTTAGCAGCAGCAAGACCCATTCCGCTGCCGCCGCCTGTGATGACGCATACAGTTTTCATGTGCTTTTGTCTCCTTGTGTTTTGCTTAAATTTCCATACAATATTGTACTACAAAACCACCTCAAAAACAATGTTAACGACCACCCAAAAATCCCCCTAAAACCGCGCAAAATACAGCAAAATACACAGAATTTTCACAGCCCGCCCACGACAACCGCACAACCCAAATCACCACACCGCCCAAAGAAAAAAGCGAGGCTTTGCGCCTCGCTTTTTGTCATTCGGAATACGGTGTATACTCGTTGCCGTTGTTTGTGAGATTTCCTTTTTTATACTCGTAGACGGTGCTCGAGCTTGTGTCGCCGTTGAGATAGAGATACAGCCTTGAGTCCTTTACCTCATAGGTGCCGTTGTCATAGCGGTCAAACAGCTCATTGATAGCAATCAACTGCTTGTAAGTGCCGTCCTCATACAGCCAGAATCTCGTATAGATTTTGTCGCCGTCGTCTGTGTGATAGGTGCACTGCCAAGCCGTGCCGACAACATTCTCACTTGTAAGCTTACTGCCTTCGATTTGTGTGTCCTCCTCGCTGACGTAACCGCCGTCCGCTTTGCCATCGTTGTCGGCAGTGTTGCCGCAAGCACAAAAGCCGACAGTCAAAAAGACAACCAACAGAAGACAGATAATATTTCTGATTTTCATCTCAAGTCCTCACCTTCAATTTTTCACCATTATACCACATAAACCCAAAAAAGTAAATTCGCGGTAGGGTTCTCGTTGCTTTTAATTTTCGATTAGGGTATAATGGACAGAGAACGAGAAAACCTTTCACCAAGGAGGGCACAATGAAAGAAATCGAGAAATTTGACCGTATAGGAACCACCCCTCACAGAAGCTATTATATTCCCTTCGCACCAGATGATACGGTAAAAACCATACACGGCATTCTGGACCGCACCTCAAGCTCGAGATTTACGTCTTTGGACGGCGTGTGGCAGATTAAACAGCACGACCACGCGGATGATTTTGACGTAAACGAAAAGCTTGATGAATCAATCCCCGTGCCCTCTTGTGTGCAGATGCACGGCTACGACCAAATTCAGTATATAAACGTGCGATATCCCTTTCCGGTTATGCTGCCGCATCTTCCCTACGAGAACCCCTGCTGGCACTACCGCCGTACCTTCGAGCTGAAAAAGCAAAACGGCGAGAGATACTATGTTAACTTCGAGGGCGTTGACAGCGCTTTTTACCTTTATATAAACGGAAAGTTCAAAGGATATTCGCAGATTTCCCACGCAACCAGCGAGTTTGATATCACCGAGCTTGTAACAGACGGCGAAAACACTATCGACGTGCTCGTTGTCAAATGGTGCATCTCCTCTTATTTAGAGTGTCAGGACAAATTTCGTTTTTCGGGCATCTTTAGAAACGTCTATATGCTGACCCGTCCCGAAAAGCACGTCAACGACTATAAAATCGAAACCGCTTTTTCCGGCTCCGACGGAATTCTCACCTTTATCAACGAGAGCGACGTGGATATCAGGCTTGTGCTTGACGGAAACAGCATCACCGCTCCCGCAAGGACAAAAGCTCAGCTGACCGTTTTAAAGGTGAAGCCTTGGACGGCAGAAAGTCCGAACCTCTACACCCTCGAGCTGTATGCAAACGATGAGAAAATCATCGAAAGCATCGGCTTCAGAGAGGTTACCATTGACGGCAAGGTGTTCAAAATCAACGGCGAACCCGTAAAGCTCAAGGGTGTAAACCGCCACGATTTCAACTGCGAAACGGCCGCAACCGTTTCTCTTGAGGACTTGGTAAAGGACGTCCGTCTTATGAAGAAATTAAACGTCAACGCTGTCAGAACCTCTCACTACCCCAACAGCCCCGAGTTCTATATGCTCTGCGACACCTTCGGTATCTACGTGATGGACGAGGCAGACCTCGAAATGCACGGCGCCTGCAGCCGTGACGGAGGCTATGACCGCAAGCTTTGGATGGAGTATGCCGAGGACACCTTCTTCGAGCAGGGCATCGCAGACCGTCATATAGCGCTTGTGGAAAGAGATAAAAACCGCCCGAGCGTAATCATCTGGTCACTCGGCAACGAAAGCTCGTTTGGCGAAGCCTTTTTCAAGGGCGCGAAATATATTAAAGCGCGCGATAATACAAGACCTGTGCATTATGAGGGTATCTTCTGGAATGCCGACCCGAAGTATTTCTATACAGAGCTCGTGGATATGCGCAGCTCAATGTATGCAAGCGTTCAGGAGATTCAAAAAAGCGTGCTCGATAACCCTGATGAAAACCGTCCGTTCGTTCTCTGCGAATATACTCACGCAATGGGTAACAGCAGTGGAGATATCGCAGAGTATTGGGATTTGATTTACAAAAATGAGCAACTGATGGGTGCATTCGTCTGGGAATGGGCAGACCACGGAATTAAGACCGAAAAAGGCTTTTTATACGGCGGAGATTTCAACGAAACCGAGCACGATGGAAACTTCTGCGCCGACGGCCTTTTGACCCCCGACAGAAAGCTGAAATCCGCCGCCCTCGAGATGAAGGCGGTCTACGGCGGAAAAACCAAATCGGAGATGCGCGACGTCGAGCTTCCGACAACCAACGGCAAAGCATCTGCCATAGATATCGAGGTGAACGAGCACACCGGCGAGATTACCTCCATCAAAGCAGACGGCAGAGAGGTGCTCTGCACACCGATTCACTTCAATATCACACGCTATGTAGATAACGACCGCGACCTGACTGCACATTGGCTCGGCAGATGCCGTCTTGACGCCTGCAAACCGCATATCTTTTCCTGCAAAAAGGACGGCAATTGCTATGAGCTCGAGGGTGCGCTTGCGGCTAACTGCCTGATGCCCGCCGCAGAATTTAAACTAAACTATCAGGTGTCGGGCAACGAGCTGACTGCCACCGTTGAATATAAGCTTGCTGACTACGTCAATCGCTTTCCGCGCTTTGGAATTGAGTTCGGCGTGGATAAAGCGTATAAAAGCTTCTCCTACGTGGGCTTTGGACCTACCGAAAGCTACGCGGATAAACACGTCGCCTGCGAGTACGGCTACTACGAAAGCACGGCAGAGGAAAACTACGACAGAAACTACGTTCGTCCGCAGGAGTCGGGAAGCCACCACGCCTGCAGGTATATGGCTGTCAAGGATTTGTTCAGCGTCACCGCAGAAAATCCCTTCTCCTGCTCGGTAAATCCCTATACCACAAAGCAACTGCGTGAAACGCTTCATTCCTTCGAGCTTGAGGAAAACGATTTCGTAAACGTCTGCATCGACCTTGCAATGCGAGGCGTCGGCTCAAAATCCTGCGGCCCCGACCTGCCGCCCGAATACGAAATCCCCAAAACCTACAAAAACACCTTCACCTTTAGGTTTTAAAAAGAAGCGCCTGCTACCGAAAAAGCAACGGAGTGATTGGCGTGATACTCTTATCGGAGTATCACCCCAGTTCTATTCGCCTTTGGCGAGTGATATTGCTACGCAGTGATATTCGGCTTACGCCGAGTGGTATTCGCTTCGCGAGTTTTAGAGCGAATAGAATATCACTGCCCGAAAGGGCAATATCACTCTTTGCGAAAGCAAAGAATATCACTAAAAAACAGAGAAGAGAGAGTTTCACGGAATTTTGCTTCCGCATGACTCTCCCTTCTGTTTTATCGCCAGCTTCGCATTTGTTTTACAAATGCATCGGGCTGCGCCCATACCCCTATCTTATTTCTCCGATAAGGACATCACCCATTTCACTCCGTTGCTTTTGATTTTTAATCCTCGGGTTCTGTTTTTACAAAAGTAAATCCGCAGGATAACCACTCTACTGCAGATTAAACCGCCTGTTGACATTTCAACAAGCTTGTGGTATAATCTAAACTTGTTGAGATATCAACAAGTTTGCTGGAGGTAACAAGATGCAGGAAAGATTTGAAACCTTTACGGTTCTGATTAACAGAATCAGCCGAAATATCCGAAAAATCAAAAATCAAGAGATGGCGGAATACACCTTGAGAAGTGTTCACGTTTCCTGCCTTTATTATCTCTACACCAACAAGGGTGCAACGGCAACCGACCTTTGTGAGCGTTGCGAGGAGGACAAGGCGACCATATCCCGCGCCCTCGATTACCTCGAAACAAACGGTTATATTATATGCGAGTCCAAGAGCGCAAAGAGATATAAAAGCCCCCTAATCCTCACCGACAAGGGCAACGAAGTCGGAAGAAAGATTGCGGATAAAATCAACGGCGTTTTGGACGTAATCAGCACAAAGCTCAGCGAGCAAGAGAGAATTGCGTTCTATCGCAGTCTTTCCATCATCAGCGAAAGTCTGGATACCGTTTCAAAGAGCGGTCAGAAAAAGGATTGATATTATGAAAACAGTCTGTTTTGAACCTGCTCCCCACAATTGTACTTAGGTATAACACACCAAAGCTGAAAATGACACTTCAAAGAAACAGGAGATTTTAGATGAGAAAAATCAAAATCGTGTCGGATTCATCCTCCGATTTGCTGGCGCTTGACAGCATAGAGTTTGCGAGCTCGCCTATGAAAATCATCACCGTCCAAAGAGAGTTTGTCGATGACGATAAGCTCGACGTGGACGAGATGGCAAACTTCTTCAACGGATATAAGGAAAGGTCAAAAACGTCCTGCCCGAACCCTGCCGATTGGCTGGATGCCTTTGGCGATGCCGACGACGTTATCTGCGTCACGATAACAAGCGCGCTTTCCGGCAGCTATAACTCGGCTTGTACGGCAAAGGAGCTCTATGAAGCCGAAAACCAAGGGAAACGGGTCTTCGTCCTCGATACACTCTCCGCAGGCCCCGAAATCACCTTGACGGTGAGAAAGCTGGAGGAGCTTGTAAAATGCGGTGTGCCGTTTGAAGAGATTTGTGACAGAATTAAGGAGTACGTCAGACACACGGGACTTGTTTTCATCCTCAAATCCCTGAAAAACTTCGCGGCTAACGGCAGAGTATCACCGCTCGTGGCAAAGCTCGTTGGATTTGCAGGAATCTGTGTTGTCGGAAAAGCAAGCGAGGAAGGAACGCTGGAGCCAACACATAAATGCCGCGGTGAGAATAAAGCTCTCGAAACACTCGTAAACGACCTCAAGGAGCTCGGCTTGCGAAACGGAAAGGTGAGCATCGGACATTGCCAGAACGAAACTGCAGCAAACACCCTCAAAAAGATGATAGAATCAAAGTTTGAAAAGGTCCAGATAGAGATACACAAGCTCAGAGGCCTCTGTAGCTTCTATGCGGAAAAAGGCGGGTTGTTAGTCGGCTTTGAAAAAACTAAAGAATAAGAACCTCACCCACCAACGCATTGAAAATGCGGGTGGGTCCCGAGACCCTTGTTGTTTCACAATAAGAACCTCACCCACCAGCGCATTGAAAATGCGGGTGGGTCCCGAGTGGTAGAAATGTTGTTTCACAATAACGAAGGGCGATGACTTTTGTCATCGCCCTTTGCTTTTTATCAGCAAATGTCTTCATAAAACTCTTTTATGTTCTTGTACACAAAGTCAGGCTTAACGTCGCTTTTTTCCAGATCTGCCATCGTTCCTTCTCCGGAAAGAACAAAAACGCTGGTCACCCCCGCATTAACTCCGCAGGCAATATCGGTGTAAAGACGGTCGCCGATAAGAGCGGTTTCCTCTTTTGTAAATCCTGTCTTCTCCATCGCCAAAAGTGCCATGGTCGGTTCGGGCTTTCCAATGAATATAGGACGTTTTTTTGTGGCGTTATATATCATTTCGCTAACCGAACCGCAATCGGGCACAAAGCCATACCAAGTGGGGCAGACCCAGTCGGGATTTGTTGCTATATAGTCTATATCTTTATTTAGCAAGATGCAGGCATCCTCCAACTTTTTAAAGGTGAGCTCTGTATCAAAACCCATGCAAAGACAGTCAACGCCGTCTTCCAATCGGTCGGTTATGGGCAGATTTGCACAGCGCAGCTGTTCCTTAAAGGAGGCAGTACCAAGGGCGTATATTTTGTTGTATGTCTTCTTCTTGAGATAAAGGATTGTCGCATCGGTGGACGTTAAAAAATCGTCCGCCGTCGAAGCGATGCCCAATCCTGCTAATTTTTCGATGTATTTATCAACACTTTTTGAAGAGTTGTTTGTTAGGAAAATGTATCTGCCGCCGATACTTTTGACGTGCTCCAAAAAATCTGTAACACCGTCAAATAAATTGCTGTCCAGATATATCGTTCCGTCCATATCAAGCAGGAACAATCTTATTTTTTTTAAATCTTTCATTATGTACTCCTATGGCGAATTATAAAAATAGGGTGCGTAGGTTCTGCCGTGTCCAATAAGTAATAACTTTTTCAAAAGATTCATAAATTGACACGTCTTCATAGCTTTTAGTTTATTATATCATCTTTAATTTCAAAAGTAAATTCACAGTATAAATCCCCT
>JAZSEP010000115.1:0-12102 GCA_045531755.1 Oscillospiraceae bacterium
CCTCGTTGGGAGGTGGCATCACAACAGAGCTGTTGTCAAAAGGAAGCTCTCTTTCCGGAACGGGAATTGAGTTTGGAAGCCGGCGCATATTCTCAACCGACCAGTGATCCGTATCTTCTTTTCTGTCGGAGCGAGGCTGCGGTCTTGGCAATATCTGCTCGCGTTGTTGTTCAACGAGTCTTTCGAGTTCTCTTTTTTCAACCTCGAGTCTTTCAAGTTCCTCGCGTGCATCCCTTATTCTGTCAAAAAGCCGTTGCAGTTCCTGCTCCTCGCGAAGTCTTTGTTCATTTATATCGGGATTTACGGGCGGTTCAGGAAGAGGCATCGGTTTGGGCTGGGGTGGTTTTGGGTGAGAAAAAATCTCATTTTGTTTTGCAAGCTTCATCATATCCTGCCTATATCTTTCCACCGTCTTTTTCCAGCTTTCCGATTTCATCTTGTTGTAATCCTTGAAATCGTTCATATAGTTATCTATCCCTCCTGAAAATACTTTTTGTCACCAATGTATATGAATTTTGCCCCTTTGATATGCAAAAAGGGCGCAAAAAAGCGGATGCCGAATTTTCGACATCCGCTTTCGCTGTGTTTTTTGATTATTCAATCACAAGAGCCTTAAGCTCGTCAACAAGGTCTTCTTTTGCACAGGATACTGTGAAGACAACCTCTACGTTTCTGGACTCTGCCAAAGGTGCTAATTTTTCAATCATCTTCGCAAGGTCTGCTGTATCTCTTCCACCGATTCTGAGTGTTCCGTCGATGAAGAGGTCTGTGATATCATAGTTGCCTGCGAGAACGCCGCAAATCATTCCGTAGAATGCATCATAGCCTGCGATACCGTAGCCGTCTACGTCAACAAGTCTTACAGAGTGGTCGATATTATAGGTGAGCTGAAGTTCCTTTTCTATACATACAACACTACCGTTGGTTGCACGGGCTGCCTCATTAATCTTCTCTACCAGAACCTTTGTTTTTCCGGAGCCTTTTTTGCCGACGATAAGTTTAATCATAATTGTTCCTCCTTGCAGGTTTCCCTGTAATTTTTATATCAAATGCCAAAGCATTCAATTCCTTAACCGAGTTTTGCTTCGAGAGCCGCTTTTTCGCTCTCATATCCGGGTTTGCCGAGAAGTGCAAACATATTCTTTTTGTAGCTCTCAACTCCGGGCTGATTGAAGGGGTTGACGCCCATCATATAGCAGGATATTGCACAAGCCTTTTCAAAGAAGTAGACCATATAGCCGAACTCTTTTTCATCCATCTTCTCAACGTCCAGAACGATATTGGGAACTCCGCCCTCTGTGTGAGCGAGAACTGTTCCGCCAAACGCCTTTTGGTTGACAACCGACATATTCTGATTGGACAGGAAGTTGAGTCCGTCAAAGTTGTCGGGGTCGGGCTTTATAAAGAGGTCCTTCTTGGGTGTCTTTATATTCACAACGGTTTCAAAGAGATTTCTTGTTCCGTCCTGAATAAACTGTCCCATAGAGTGAAGGTCTGTTGAGAAAACGACGGATGCGGGGAAAATTCCCTTATGATCCTTGCCTTCGCTCTCGCCAAAGAGTTGCTTGAACCATTCTGCCATCATCGTGAACGACGGGTCGTAGCTTACGAGCATCTCAATAGCCTTGCCCTTGCGGTAGAGGATGTTTCTGAGTGCTGCATATTTATAGCAGTCGTTCTTCTCAATATCTTCAACAGCGAGCTCGTTCTGTGCCTGCTGTGCGCCCTGCATAATCAGGTCGATATCCACGCCTGCAACGGCTATAGGAAGAAGTCCTACAGCGGTGAGTACGGAGTATCTTCCGCCGACGTCGTCGGGAACCACGAAGGTTTCAAAGCCTTCTCTGTCAGAAAGCTCCTTGAGTGTTCCCTTCGCCTTATCGGTTGTAGCATAGATTCTTTCTCTTGCACCTTCCTTGCCGTATTTGTTTTCGAGAAGCTCTCTGAAAACTCTGAAAGCAAGTGCAGGCTCGGTTGTCGTTCCGGATTTGGAGATGATATTAACAGAAACGTCTCTTCCTTCACAGATGGAAAGAATCTCGTTTAGGTATGTAGCGCTGATGTTATTGCCTACATAATAGATGTCAGGTGTGTCCTTTTTGAGATTGTTGTAAAAAGGTGATGTGAGCAGTTCGATTGCCGCTCTTGCTCCGAGATAGGAGCCGCCGATACCGATTACTATAAAAACGTCGGTGTCTTTTTTTATCTTTTCGGCAGCCTTCTTTATTCTTGCAAACTCTTCCTTATCGTAGTCTGTGGGAAGTGTGAGCCAGCCGAGAAAGTCGTTGCCGAGTCCTGTTTTGGAATGAAGTGTTTTTGCCGCGTCATAGACCTGTGTTTTTATGCCATCTATTTCATGGTCGGACACGAAGTCCTTCAGGTATTTTGTGTTAAGTTTAAGTCCCATTTCTAATTCCTCCAATTGTATACTCCTATTGTACACGAAGAGGGGAAATTTTGCAAGAGAAATCCTCTATTTTATTTCATCCCGACAAGATTTTTTATAAAAATTTCAAGGCTTTTTAATATTGTCATCCTCTCGACCGATTCCGAAGCGGTCACAGGGCACTCCCCTATGATTTCATCGCCGAGCTTCAAAACGATTTTTCCTATCTGCTGTCCTTTTTCTACAGGGGCTTCGACGTATTCTTCAAGGAGTATTTCCTGCGTTATCTGCGATTTTTGACCCTTTTCGAGAAGGACGGTATTTTCCGTCGATGCTTCACAGCTCACCTCTCGGCTTGTGCCGTGGGTAACCTTTACGGGAACGAGGTTTTCTGCCGAGATTTCGGGAGTGGTCACCTCATAGTTTGCAAAGCCGTAGTCGAGAAGCTTTCTCGCCGAGAAAAATCTGTCGTCGGTGGTGGACGAACCGAGATTTACCGATATAAGCTGCATTCCGTCGCGAAGAGCGCTTGCCGCGAGGCAATAGCCCGCTCCGACCGTTGTTCCTGTTTTCAGTCCGTTTGCGCCTTTATAAAATCTGATCAGCTTGTTTGTATTTACAAGCTGGGTTTCGCCGCCTCTCAGGCTGTCCATCCATATCGTTGTGTATTCAAAAATCTTCTCGTGCTTTAAGAGCTCCCTTGACATCAGCGCAATGTCGTGCGCCGTGGTTTTGTGGTTTTCGTCGTCAAAGCCCGTCGCGTTTGTGAAGGTAGTATCGTTCATGCCGAGCTGTTTTGCGCGCTCGTTCATCATCTTCACAAAGCCCTCTTCGCTCCCTGCTACATGCTCGGCAAGGGCAACGGTCGCGTCGTTGGCACTCGAAACCACAACAGCCTTCAAAAGCTCGTGCAGGGTCATCTGTTCTCCGACCTTGAACCATATCTGTGTTCCGCCCATTGAGTTTGCGTGCTCCGAGCAGGTGACGGTGTCTTCAAGTGTGATTTTGCCCTCTTCAAGTGCTTCCATAACGAGAAGCAATGACATTATCTTGGTTATCGATGCAGGTGACATTCTCTCGTTCGCGTTGTGTTCCACGAGAATTCTTCCTGTTGAAGCTTCGACGAGAATATAGGACAGCGCCTTAATCTCGAGGGTTGACGGGTCTGCTCCCACAAGCGCGCTGTCAATAGTTTCTATCATCGCTCCTGCCGAAACGAGATCGTCCACCTCGCCTTTGTCGTCATCCGAAATGGCGTTTGCCGACACCGATATAAAGGAAATTATCAGAGCTACCAAAAAAGCCGTTATCTTTTTCATATTTGCACCCCACTAACGTTCATATAAAACTTATATGATGAAAGCCGTGTGGGATATGCAAAAGGGACGCACTTTCGTGCATCCCTCAAAATCAATCTGCTATAAAATTCTTTATTTCGTCAAGAAACGCGCTGCAATCCTCGCAGTGAATCCTCATGGTCAAAACCTTGGAAAGATCAAGGCTGAATATTCCCATGATGGATTTCGCGTCAACCGCATATCTTCCCGAAATAAGATCCACGTCAAAGTCATATTTGCTTACGCAGTTTACGAATATTTTGACGTCGTTGATGGTGTCAAATTTTATATTTAATTCTTTCATAACATATCGCCTCCTATTGAGTTTACACCATTATATTAGCATTTTTCTCAAAGATAGTCAACAGCCAATTGCATTTTCGTGAAAAAGTTTGTATAATAGGTACACCACTTAAATTATAAAGGATAATTTTTTATGAGAGTTGCCTTTTATACCCTCGGTTGCAAGGTAAATCAATATGAAACTCAAATCATTTCACAGCGGTTTGCGGAAAATGAGTTTGATTTGGTTGACTGCGCAGAGACGGCTGATATTTACGTCATAAACTCCTGTACCGTTACGGCAACGGGCGACAAAAAAACAAGACAGATAGTGCACAGATTCAAGAAAAAGAATCCTGCGGCGATTATCGTGCTGACGGGTTGTTTTCCACAAGCATATCCCGATGATGCACAGGCCATCGAGGAAGCGGATATCGTGACGGGAACACGTGAGCGAAGCGCAATTTTCGAGCTGGTACAGCAGTTTATCTCCGACGGCAAGCGCATTGTGAGGATAACACCTCATCAGAAGGGCGAAAAATTTGAAAAGATGAGCGCAAACGGCTTTTCCGAGCGCACCCGTGCTTTTGTTAAAATTCAGGACGGATGCGACAGATATTGCTCTTATTGCATCATTCCCACCGCGCGCGGTCCCATCAGAAGCAAGGAGCTTGAGGACATCAAGGCCGAGCTTTCGGTACTTGCACAAGAGGGCTACAAAGAGGTCGTTTTGGTTGGAATAAACCTCTCGCTGTATGGAAAAGAGTTTGGGCTTCGGCTCATAGATGCGGTGAAAGCAGCTTGTTCTGTCGTTGGAATTGAAAGGGTGCGGTTAGGGTCTATTGAGCCCGAGCTCATCACCGACGAAGACCTTGCCGAAATGGCTTCGCTGACAGAATTCTGTCCGCAGTTTCATCTATCGTTACAGAGCGGTTGCACCGACACGCTTAAAAGGATGAACAGGCACTATACCGCCGACGAATATGCCGAACTTGTTGAAAAAATCCGAAGGGCTTTTGAAAATCCTTCGATAACCACCGACATTATGGTCGGATTTCCCGGCGAGGATGCGCGTGAATTCGAAGAATCCTGCGACTTTGTTGAAAGGGTCAGAATTGCAAAATGCCACGTTTTTGCATATTCGCGCAGACCAAACACCCGAGCAGACAGGATGCCAAATCAAATCACTCGTGCCGAAAAGGAAAAGCGAAGCAGAACGCTCATCGCCGTTGCTGACAAGGTTCGCTCCGAGTTTTTGAAAACGCAGACAGGGCGTGTCTGCAGGGTGCTTTTTGAAACCTTTGACGATAAGCTTGGGTATTTTGGATACAGCGAAAACTACACACCCGTTTACGTCAAGTGCGGACGCGACCTTCGCGGAGAGGTTTTTGAGGTTAAAATAACAGCTTCGGCAGACGATTACTGCACAGGAGAGCTTATATAGAAAGGAAAGATACTATGGAAATCAAAATCAAGGGCAACAGCTGTGAAGCGACCATATCCACCCTCGGTGCTCAGCTTATGTCTTTTATAAAGGACGGCAAGGAATACATCTGGAACGGCGACGAGAGGTACTGGAAGGGTCGTTCTCCCCTCCTCTTCCCGTTTGTCGGCGGACTGAGAAACGGCAAGGCACTCATCTATGGCAAGGAATACGAGATGGCGCGTCACGGGTTTATTCGTTTTATGGAGTTTGAGGTTTTCGAGCAGAGCGAGAATTCTGTTACAATGCGTTTTTGTGCAAACGAGGAAACCCTCAAGATGTATCCGTTCAATTTTATTTTCGACGCCACCTTCGTTATAAACGAGGACGGTTCACTCCTTTCGCGTTTGACCGTTAAAAACACCGACGAAAAGGTTATGCCGTTCACCATCGGTCAGCACACGGGTTATGCGGTTGACAACGAAATCTACAACAGCTGTGTTATCACCTTTGAAAAGGAAGAAACCGTCAACTGTCCCGCAAACGTTCTCGAAAACGGGCTTATTGACACCGATATCCGCACACCCTTCCTCAAAAACGAGAGAAGCTTCACCTTGAACCACAGCTTGTTTGACAACGATGCTATTATATGCGACGGTGTAAAATCCCGTTCTCTTACCCTTGAAAGCACCACGACAGACCTGAAGTTCAGAATTGATTTCCCTGACTTTGAAAACGTTCTGTTCTGGGCGATAAAGGGCGAAACACCATTCGTTTGCATTGAGCCTGTAATCGGCTACTGCACCACCGAAAGCGAAAGCGACGTCTTCGAGGACAAGGCAGGAATCATAAAGCTTTCGACAAACGAATCGAGAAGCTTTGATATGGTTATAACTGCGTATTAATAAAAAAACAACACATAAAGCCACCGCAAATCGCGGTGGCTTTATGTGTTAACTTGGACTAATCATGTATTGTAATAGTCATACCAATCATCAGTTTCCATTGATTCAAATATTCTTTCGTAAAATTCTAATAATAATCTATATATCTCCTCCGCCCACTCTCTCAAAGGCAATTCATCAGCATCTTCTCCAAGAATCGCCTTCCAAAACTCAAGGAGAAACTCCACAAAATATGAACCGCCAATCTTACTTTTTTCGGTTTTCTGAAGCACTTGGGTATCCTCATAAGCAGTTAAATACAGCGTTTTTCCAGACAACATATATTCTAAATCAATTGACTCTTCTTCCGGCAAGTTTATAGAAATTGTCTTGCCATACATACACCATATAAATTCTTGTGAAAAACCCGTTTCAGTTTTTATGGTACCTGTGCCGTCTGAATTAAAGTCTATTTCACCATATTCACCATCAATAGTAGCTCCCCAAATTCCGACTATTTTCTCCACAGGAATAGAATTAAGGAATTTTATTTTTCCATTTAACTCTTTTACTTTTCGAGGATAGTAATCGGAAGAATCACACTCAACCGCATCGGCGGCGAGGTACAAGCTTTTTAGCATCTCATCAATTTTGCCGATATTTTTGTGTTCGCTTTCCCACAAGTTAGAGTAGGCGTATCTGGAAGATAGCAACGTCAACATCGCCGAGAGTCTTATTTCTTCTAATGACTCGGTTGTATAATCAATGTTGCTTGTCTTCGTTAAGTAGGCATCGAATGCTTCTGCAGTTATATTATCGAAAGCATACAAAAGTGACGAGTTGTGCACCGTTTCAAGTTCATCAATAACGGCGAGTTTCGCAATCGAATGAGCTAAAGTGTAAACAGGAAACGCATTTTTAAAAGCTTCTTTTGGCAATTCTATAGAAACAATTTCCACAAATCGTGTTTCGACAGCCGGAAGAAATCTTTCTTCAATATTTCTGCTGTATAGTCCCTGAATCTTAGAGGCGGCAATATGAGCCGGAGAATTGTCTTCATAACGACCATATACTACACCCAGCATTTTTCTATGGTCATCTACTTGATTGATAAGAGTATTATGATAATCTAACAGTTTTACGGCACCCGACAACATATCAAAATACGTCACCGAATCAGAGTCGGGAATTTCTTCAAAAATAAAATATGAATCCGGATACAACTCTTTGGCAACCCCAACGTAGTCCATCGTCTTTTTATTACTTTCTAAAACCTTAAGAGCAGTTTCAACATTCTTCAAGACAGTGTATGTATCTTCTATCGATTGAACGTGGGGTGTGTTTTTAGAATCATATTGAGATAGAAACGCAGTATCTTCGGTAAGAAGGGCTTTAAAAACCTCTTGATAATCCGCGATTTCGCCGAGCGTGCTGATGAAAGGAAGACGATCAAATCGAAAATCAGCGACAGTATCAACAACCCAACCTGCAGCACTAACAAACTCAGATGCAACCATATCAGAATCAGCCCTGAATGTTACAGAGCCTATATTTGTGTCATAAAGTGCCTGAGAAAAGGAAATATAGTTAGGCGCGATGTAGATAATTCCATCTTCACTTATTGAAATTTTGGCATTCATAAAAGGCAAAAGTTCGGCAACCGAAAGATACAACTCATCTTTGTATATTAAATGACTACTGAAGTCTCCCGACAAGACGGAAACCGAGTTATTCGTTTCACTCCTATTGTACTCAATAGCTTTTGTTCGATCTCTATAAATCTCTATCAAACTATCAATCAGAGTTTCTTTTTCGTATTCGGAGATGACCGCTACAGAATCCTTGATCCACTCACAATACTCAGAAATATCATCAAACCAAGAATTGTTATTTTCATAGTAACGAACATCGTATGACGTTCCATCCTGTGCAATCCAAATTCTTTTTGCAAATCTCTCATTTTTGTCTTGATCCGGATAATAAAACTTATAATAGCCATCCTCTTCGGCACATTTCATAAGTCCAAAATACGTCAACCACGATACAGGAGCATACGCCTGTTCATCATCTATCAAAACAGTTTCAGTGATAGAAACGCCATCAAAAACTACTAAAACTTCTTTTTCAAACAAAGCAGATTCCTTTGATTGAGCACCAATCGGCAAAGTAATAAGAAATGCTATAACTAAGATTATGGATACTAATCGTCTTTTCATCTTATTTTTCCCCCACTAAGCCCATCAAGTATTCCTGTAGCAATCTATATGTACCACCATAATAAGCATCAACAAAATCTGATGTTAGTATTGGAGTCCACTTACCGCCTTTTTTCTCACAAACCAACGTCACCTCGGTTTCAACTATCTGTGCTTTTTCCAATTCCCTCAACACATATTCCTCAACGTTGTCTGTTGTGAGTTTTTTTTCATTTTCTTCTATTTTCTTTACCGCTGAATATACATCAGGAGCAAACACTTTGAATTTTGCAGCAAAAGAGTTCCAACCTCTGTTCACTGAAATCAATTCGTATCCGTTTCTGTCCTCTATAAAAGTTATCATAGCAGGAGTTTCTTCATTTTCAATCAACTGAGCAGGAGCTGCCATTATTTCATCTAATTGTTCGACGATCTGCTTTTTGCAAAAATTAGGTTCAATTACAAAAATATATACCGCAATTAGACTAATTATAGCAACCACTATTGCTCCAATTATAAGAATCTTTTTCATTGCTTTTTTCATAAAATAGCTCCTTTGCGGGAAATAAATTAATTTACTAAAAATGCAAAATACGCATATATTTTAACATATTTTGCCTTTATTTTCAATAAGTTTACGTTATTTTTCACAGCAGAACTATCAACGAGAACCGCCCTTTCAAACTCAAGGGCGGTTCTCGTTATTTTGTAACAACATTTCTACCACCGGTACTCATCGTTTTAACGCGACGGTGTTGGGTTCTATCTTATCCATTTGTCGTGTAGATTTAGAATCTGGTCGGTGAATTTTGCGAGGTCCTTGTTGGTGCCGTCTTTGTTTGCGCGAACGGCAGAAAGAAGCTTATTATACGCTGCCACAAGCTTTTCGTAGGCGGTGTTCTTTTTGTTTTCAAAAGCTTCCTTCGTGCGCGGTATCGGCTGTGTTTCTACTATCCATCGGTTCTCGGCAAGGTCAAACACCGAGCCCGAGGACGGCATTTCGGTTTTGAAGCCTGTTTTCTCCTCAACCTTTGGCGCGAAGAGCTTCATCGCATCATCGTCGCCGTGAACAAGGAACACCCTCGACACGTCGTTTTCAAAGGCGGATACCCAATCCAAAAGTCCGTTTTGGTCGGCGTGCGAGGACATCGCGGACATAGTTTCGATGTGTGCCCGTACGGTTATCTCCTCTCCAAAGATTTTAACGGTCTTTTCCCCGTCCAAAAGCACTCTGCCGAGTGTTCCGTTTGCCTGATAGCCTGCAAAAACAACGGTGCTTTCCGCTCTCCAGAGGTTGTGCTTTAAATGATGGCGTATTCTGCCTGCGTCGCACATTCCCGATGCCGAGATTATCACCTTGGGGGTCTTGTCGAAGTTTATCGCCTTGGATTCATCCGAGGTCACTGACAGCTTCAGTCCCGAAAAATCTATGGGGTTTATTCCCTTTTCTACAAGGGTGCGTGTTTCGTCATCGTAACATTCCAAAAGGTTTTCCCTGAAAACGTGGGTAGCCTCGACAGCGAGGGGGCTATCTACGTATACGGGGAAATTGTCGTGTCCCTTTACAAGTCCGTCGGCTTTGATTTTGCGGATAAAGTACAGAAGCTCCTGCGTTCTGCCTACTGCAAATGCAGGGAGAAGCACGTTTCCGCCTCTGTCGAGGGTGGTTTGAATTATCCGAGTGAGCTCTTCTACGTGGTCGGTGACTCTTTCGTGATTTCGGTCGCCATAGGTAGACTCCATCACAACGTAGTCGGCGTTATTTATATACTGCGGATTTCTTATCAGCGGTTTGTCGTAGTTTCCTATATCGCCCGAGAAAACTATCGTCTTTTTCACGCCGTTTTCTTCAAGGTGGATTTCAGCGCTTGCAGAACCCAAAAGGTGTCCTGCGTCTATGAATTTAACCGAGAAGCCGTCGGCAAGCTCTACCGTCTGTCCGTAGGGCACGCTTCTGAAATTTTCGAGTGCGACAAGCGCGTCGTTCACGTCATAGACAGGCTCGACAGGCTTTTTGCCCGCTCTGAGCGCCTTTTTGCTCTTGTATTCCGCTTCGCTTTCCTGAATGAAGGCGCTGTCACGAAGCATTATGTTAGCGAGTGCTTCGGTAGCCTCGGTGCACAAAACCGTGCCTGTGAAGCCGTTTTTGAATGCTAACGGTATCATTCCCGCATGGTCAATGTGTGCGTGGGTGAGAATGATATAATCCAAGTCAATGTATTTTATCGGCATCGGAGCGTTTTCAAACGGGTTTTGTCCCTGCTCCATTCCCATATCTATTGCGACCTTTATTCCGCAAGCCTCTAACAGATGTAACGAGCCCGTGACCTCACGGTCTGCTCCTATAAACGTCAGTTTCATACCGTCGCCTCCTTTATATTTATATTATAAGCCTGTTTGAACACTTTTTCCATATATATTTTGTAAACAAATGAAAAAAGTAAGGCTCGAGGCTTTGTGCCTCGAGCCTTGAAGTTATTGTCTGAACTTATTTATTAAGTGCTTCGTTTACTGCAACTGCGCATGCAACTGTCATACCAACCATGGGGTTGTTACCTGCGCCGATGAGACCCATCATCTCAACGCATATTGAACCAGTAGATAAAACAACTCCACAAATATAGCCCGAAAGTCTTTGTAAAACCTAATCTTTAAACGTCAAATCAAATACACCAAACACATCGTTTTAAGTTTCCTTAAACGCATTATAACGTGTTTTGAGATGTTTGTAAGCGGTCTAAACAAAAACTTTATGTTTAAATAAAATCACAAATATCATGAAGATTGCAATTTAACACTGTACATATTTTCATGAGAACTTCCATTCCGACCGCCTGATCCTTGCCCAATTTTGCAAGTGTTACAGTTGAGATTCCCGCTTTTTGTCTCAAATCGGTTTTAGACATTTCCAAGTCTATCATCTTTTTCCATAGTTTTTTATACGACATCTTCATATGCTGTATTCTTCCCCTTCTTCGTACTTTACATCTGCATATTTTTTGATAAATGCATTAAATATAGAGGAAGTATCGCCATTCAAAGCCCATGGAAATGCGGTGCAAAATTTTTCCAAACATCGTTTAGCCAATATCGTATTATTTTGATAATCATATATAAAAAACAATATTAATAACAATTGCTCCTTGCTCATGTCTTTTTCATATTCTTTAAATGTAAACGATTCTATTTGTTCTTGAACAATATTTGGAAGTGCCCCAAATGATTTGTACAAATTATAGGTTTTGAAAATATTGTTTACGGTGCAGTTTTTATACAACATCAAGAAAGTCTTATTGTATTTTATTATCGGTTGTCTCTGATTGCAAGAATCCATACACAGATTCGAAAAAAACATTCATTTTGTTATGCTCCTTTGATTTGATTAAAGGGCTGGGAATTGTTCCCCAGCCCTTTTGGTTAGTGCTTTGATTAGTTGTATTTTACTGTAGCAGTGCAATTATAAAACGCATTGGAATACACTTTATTTTGCGCTGCAGAATTGAGAGTAATACTCGTCAAATTCTTGCAGTTGTAAAATGCATTAGCCGAAACACCAGTTGCATTCGTTATCGTTACAGTTCTCAACGAGGAAGGA
>JAZSEP010000074.1:0-35084 GCA_045531755.1 Oscillospiraceae bacterium
ATGTTTAAAATCCTATATCGTCGCTTTGCTGTCTTTTCAGAGCCTTAACCTATAATTTATTTTTTCTTTGTTGCAAGTACGATTATCACAACTATTGCAGCTGCCGAAACAACAAAGACAATCAACGTAACTACAGGGTCAAGAGTTGCCTGACTTGTGGTTTGCGGAGCGTCCAGGGATACCGTTGCTCCAGAGGAGGTTGATTCTGCGACGTCGGAGGACGCATCTTCTGAAGAGGGTGTTTCCTCAACCGAAGAGGTTTCCTCAGAGGAAGCGGGTTCGTCTGTTGTGGGGTTATTTATACTGCGAAGGTCATCGATAGTGTTATAAACTATAGATTCATCCTCGAGTCCGTTTCTCGCGGTACAGCCCTCGAGTTCAAGGGTATCAAACACGCGGTTGTACTGGCAAGCGAGGTAGCCCATATCCTTTATGAAGGTCGTTGCGTCACGAATCTGGTCATCGTCCACGTCATCATTTATCTGAAACGAAAAACCAACCTTCTTTGCAAGGTTACGGTGCGGTATAGCCGCCTCAACGACGTAGCCATCTGCGCCGTTGTCTATAACCTTGAACTCAATTTTGTTCTTTACTTCCTCGGTGTAGAAGCCCGAACCCGAAATCTCAGGGTATTCTGCTGAACGGCAGAATCTAATCTGTCCGGTGAGCTCCTGCTTATGTACGTTGGCGTCACTTGCCTTCGTGTTTGCAAAGTCAACGTATACCTCTACGCTATCAAGCAGCCAAGGGTTTATTCCGTCAAAATAGGTTGTTGACGGAGTTGTATCGGTAACCTCTGCGTATACGTATATATTGGCGTCATCCCAGAGGGTCCAGACCTTTGCGGTAGCCTGACCCTCGATTGGAAGAGCAGGCAAGCCTACCTGCATAACGTCTATCATATCAGAGTTGTCGTATGCTTCATCCTTCACACCGTCAATTGTGGGGGTTGCGTTTGCGGTCTTAAACAGGAAGGGCAGGTTTGTATCGACAAATGCAAAAGCTGTTGTGCTTACTGCCAAAAACATTGATATGACAACAAGTAATACTATAAATCTTTTCATAATAGTTCCTCCTCATTGATTATAGGTTATATTATAATTAAATTTACCAAAAAAATCAATATGCGTCTTTGCTTTTTGCCTTAATTTTACAAATTTATTTAACTTGGAAATTTTTTATTTTGTTTTTATGGTTTATATTTACAAAAGCCATACAAAAATGTTATAATATTAAAGTATGAATATAATTTTAAGGGTGAAATTATGCTTGAGTATGATGAAATAAGACTTGAACTCCTCGGTATGAAGGCTCAGCTTGACGACCTTGCTGAAGCTTTGGGCCTCGAAAAAGACCGAGTTGAAATCAAAGAGCTTGAAGAACAGAGCTCGGCGGCGGATTTTTGGGACGATTTGCAGAATTCCCAAAAGGTGCTCAAAAGGCTCCGCGAGCTGAAAAGCAAGGACGAAGAGTATCAGAAGCTCGTTTCGATGTATGAGGATACCGTCACCACCATCGAGATTGCAGAAGAGGAAAACGACGCTTCCCTGCTTGATGAGATTACCGAATCGGCAAATCTCTTTAAGGCAGAGTTTGAAACACAGAAGCTTTCGACTCTTCTTTCGGGTGAGTATGACGCAAACAACGCCATCCTGACCTTCCACGCAGGCGCAGGCGGAACCGAGGCGCAAGACTGGGCACAGATGCTCTACAGAATGCTCACGAGATGGGCGGAACGTCACAACTTCAAATACAAAATTCTCGACTACCTTGACGGCGACGAGGCAGGTATAAAGAGTGCTTCTATCACCATTGAGGGTACAAACGCATACGGATTTTTGAAATCCGAGTCGGGCGTTCACAGGCTTGTTCGTGTTTCTCCGTTTGATGCTTCGGGCAGAAGACAGACCTCCTTTGCTTCCATTGAAGTCGTTCCCGAAATTGACGACGACGTTGAGGTTGAAATTCGCGATGAGGACCTGAGGGTTGACACCTACAGAGCAAGCGGTGCAGGCGGACAGCACGTCAACAAGACCGAGTCTGCCATCCGTATTACCCACATTCCCACCGGTATCGTCGTTGCTTGTCAGAACGAGCGCAGTCAGCACCAGAACCGTGACGTTGCGATGAAGATGCTCAAATCCAAGCTCATCGAAATCAAGGAAAGAGAAAACTTTGAGCGCATTGAGGACATCAAGGGTGAGCAGATGCAGAACGGCTGGGGCTCACAGATTCGCTCCTACGTATTTATGCCGTATACTATGGTTAAGGACCACCGCACAAACTTTGAGGTCGGCAATATCGCCGCAGTTATGGACGGTGACCTTGACGGATTTATCAACGCTTTTCTTAAAGCAAAGAGCAGAGGCGAGATATAAAAAATTTGAAGCCGACAGGTCGATGACCTGTCGGCTTTTTGTTGTTTTTAGGATTTTTTCTGTCCGTAGTAGGTTCCGATATAGTCTGCAGGGTCCTTGTACTCGCCGTTGATACGGATTTCAAAATGCAGGTGCTTGCCCTGCGCGTTACCCGTAGCGCCCAGAAGCGCTATCCTGTCGCCTTGCTCTACCACGTCGCCGACCTTTGCATAGAGCTTACTGCAATGAGCGTAGAGCGTCTGTACTCCGTTGCCGTGGTCGATGATTATATGATAGCCGTAGCCGTAGGTATTCTTCACGGATTTTATTACTACGCCGTCTGCAGAAGCATAGATTGACGTTCCAACCGGAACACCGCCGATATCCATACCGGTATGTCCTCTGTAGCCGTCGATATCGCAGGTTTCGTATCCGCCGTTTACGGGCCAGATGAATTCAAAATCAAAGGTTCCGTCGCCCTGTGACGGTTTTATGGCGGTGGACATATGTGTTCCGCGGCGGACGTATTCCGTCGTGGGCTGTTTGGTGATTTCGGTATTCACGACGTTGGTTTCTGCAAGTATTCCTGCAACGTAGACCTTTTCGACTGTTTCTATTGCCGCTCCTTTTTTGCCTCTGGTGGTAACTATATAGTTTCCGTAGGGCATAGAGTTATCGGGAATAGTTACCGAGTCGTAGTCCACCTTTACCTCTCTTTGCTCGGTGACTACCGTTTCAACCGAGAGGAGCGGTCTTTCCTCAGAAACGATGACCTGCTGACCAACGTAGCAGTTTTTCTCTATTTCCGGATTGAGCGCCAGAAGGGTTTCGAGCGAAATCCCGTTTTTGTTCGCTATTCTGTACGGGGAATCGTTTTTTACAACCGTATAGGTGGCGGCGTAGTCAACCTTTGAATCGATGAGGTTTTCAAGAACCGAAAGTTCTACGATTGAGCTTTCAAGGTAAAAGCCCTCGCGTATCCTAACGTCGTTGTGAAAACGCACGATTTCGTTTTCTGCTCCCGTGAGATAGCTGTTGAGAAGGGTTTCAAGCGCTACGCTCAGCGCCTCGCCCTCGGTTGTTGCGCCATAGAAAACATCGTCCACGTACAATCCGTATGCGCTGAAGAAAACGTCACCCGAGTTTTTTATCAGCTCGTTGCATATCATATAAGGGTCGGAGTATTGCGTATCCGAATCCTTGCGCACCATTTCAAAATTTGGATTAAAATAATATGCGGTTTCATCACTCGAGTACATTATGCGCTCGCGCATCAGCGACTCGCCTTCATAGAAGACCGACTCGTCCTCTACGTAGCCCAGAACGTTATTGTTATACGTAACGCGCACAACGTATTCGTCGGCAAGGTTTGAGTTTATAACCGCCAAAAGCAATATTGCGGCGCCGACAGGCAAAAGATAGCTTGCCGCGATTATGGTATTCTTAAAAAAGACGTGTCGGGTTTCGCGAAGAAATCCAAGCAGACCTGACAATCCCTCACGGGTGCCCTTTTCTTTACAATCCTTAGTAGTTTGCTTTATAACACGATACGGCGCGCGGAAGGTGAAATCCAGCACCGATGATATCTCTCTTTTTACTATGCGGGCAGGACGCTTGAGCAGTTTTTTCGTCTTTGCAAACACGCCCTTTATCGCTCTTACGGCAGCTTCGCCTGCAAACGCAAGAGCACGGACTGCCGCCTTTCCTTTTCGAATTGCGGTGAGTCCCAAGTGACAACAAACGGTATATGATGCATCTACGGTTTTGGCGAAAAAGTCCTTCGCGCCGTTGCCGTTTTTTTGCAAGATACCCATGCGCACTCTCCTTTCTTTTTTTCGACACACACCGAAATTATATCAGTTTTTGGGGTTTGTGTCAAGCGTTGGGCATTTTGTCATTTTGTCCACCACAGAAAAACAACTGTCTGTGCAATATTACAGTTGACTTATATATATAATAGTAGTAAAATTAAAGGTAATTACTTTATTACTTTACATTGAAAAAGGAGTTTTTGATTTATGGCAAGAGTTTATAACTTTTCTGCAGGACCCTCCGTCCTCCCCGAAGCAGTTCTCACAAAGGCTGCTAATGAAATGCTCGATTATCAGGGCAGCGGACAATCAGTAATGGAGATGAGCCATCGATCAAAAGTTTATGACGCTATCATAAAAGAGTGTGAGGCTCTTCTTCGCGAGGTTATGAACATTCCCGACAACTACAAGGTTCTTTTCCTCCAGGGCGGTGCTTCCTCTCAGTTTGCTATGATTCCCTTAAACCTTATGAACAAGAGTGGCAAGGCTGACTTCGTTATCACAGGTCAGTGGGCTAAAAAGGCTTATCAGGAGGCTTCCCGTTACGGTGAGTGCAAGGCTGTTGCTTCTTCCGCTGACAAGACCTTCTCTTATATCCCCGAGCTTGATGAAAACGAGTTCACAAAGGATGCTGACTATTTCCACATCTGCTACAACAACACAATCTACGGTACAAGATTCACAGACCTTCCCAACACAGGCGACGTTCCGCTGGTTGCAGATATGTCCTCCTGCATTCTTTCCGAGCCCGTTGACGTTACAAAGTTCGGTATGATCTATGCAGGCGCACAGAAGAACATGGCTCCTGCAGGTCTTACAGTCGTTATCATTCGTGAGGACCTCATCGGCAACGCTCGCGACATCACACCTACAATGTTCAACTACCAGATTCACGCTGACAACGGTTCTATGTACAACACTCCTCCTACATACGCTATCTACGTTTGTAAGCTCGTTCTCGAGTGGATCAAGAACGAGGTCGGCGGTCTTGAGGAGATGGCTGAAATCAACAACAGAAAGGCTGCTGCCTTCTACAGCTTCCTCGACAGCTCCAAGATGTTCAACGCTACCGTCAACGGCAAGGACCGCTCTCTCATGAACATTCCTTTCGTTACAGGCGACGAGGAACTCGACAAGAAGTTCGTTAAAGAGGCTGAGGCTGCAGGATTCGTTAACCTCAAGGGTCACCGTTCTGTCGGCGGTATGCGCGCTTCCATCTACAACGCTATGCCCGAGGAAGGTGTCGCTAAGCTTATCGACTTTATGAAGAAATTTGAAGCTGAAAACAGCAAATAAGAGGTAGTATTATGTTTGAAATTAAAACTCTTAACAAGATTTCCCCTTTTGGCTTGGAGGTCTTTGATTCCAACTACAAATGCGCAGATGATTTTGAAAATCCCGATGCGGTTATCGTTCGTTCCGCTTCGATGCACGAGCTTGAGCTTCCTTCTAATCTGAAGGCTATCGCAAGAGCAGGCGCAGGCACAAACAACATTCCGATTGACCGTTGCAGCGAGCAGGGCATCGTTGTTTTCAACACTCCCGGTGCTAACGCTAACGCTGTTAAGGAGCTCGTTATTGCAGGTCTTCTCCTTTCTTCCAGAAAGGTTGTTCCCGCTATCGAGTGGAGCCGTACCCTCAAGGGCGAGGGCGATCAGGTCGGCAAGCTTGTTGAAAAAGGAAAATCCTCCTTTGCAGGTCCCGAAATCACAGGCAAGACCCTTGGTGTTATCGGTCTTGGCGCTATCGGTATCCTCGTCGCAAACGCAGCAAAGGCTCTCGGCATGAACGTTTACGGCTATGACCCCTTCCTTTCCGTTGATGCGGCTTGGAAGCTTTCGAGCAGCACAAAGCACGCCGCTTCTCTTAAAGAGATTTACGAAAATTGCGACTATATCACCGTTCACGTTCCGCTCAACAACGAAACCAAGCATATGATAAACTCCGAGTCTATCAAGCTTATGAAGAACGGCGTGAGAATCCTCAACTTCTCCCGTGGCGAGCTCGTTTGTGAGGAAGACATCATCGAGGCTGTTGGAAGCGGCAAGGTTGCTTGTTACGTTACAGACTTCCCCTCTGATGCAGTTATCGGCATCGACAACATCATCACAATCCCCCACTTAGGCGCTTCTACTCCCGAGTCCGAGGACAACTGTGCTAAGATGGCGGCTCAGGAGCTTGTTGATTTCCTTGAAAACGGAAACATCAAAAACTCCGTAAACCTTCCCAATGCAGAGATGGCTCGCGAGGGCGACGTTCGTATCACGGTTATCCACAAGAACATCCCCAATATGCTTTCCCAGATTTCTGCAGTTGTTTCCCAGAGCGGTGCTAACATCGAAAATATGCTCAACCGTTCCAAGAAGGATATGGCTTACACCATCCTTGACGTTGCAGGAAAGCTTGACGCTTCCGTTGCTGACAGCATCAAGGCTATCGACGGCGTTATCAGAGTTAACGTGCTCTAATTTAAAAATCAAAACCGCGGCAGAGCTTCTGCCGCGGTTTTTTTGTATATAAGAACGTAAAAAAGCAGTTGGCAGATTGCCAACCGCTTTTTATTAAGTACAATTATTCTGCCTGGGGAGCTCCTACAGGACAGGTATCTGCGCAAGCGCCGCATCCGATGCACTCGTCTGCATTGATAACGTACTTGTCACCTGCAGTGATTGCTCCTACGGGGCACTCTGCTTCACATGCACCGCAACCGATGCACTCATCAGTAATGATATATGCCATTTCAAAACACCTCCTTGATAACCTTATTGTATCACATATCGACAAAATGTCAACAATTTTTTAACCTTCCAAACCTTTTAATTCTCTTATTTCCTTTGCATCTACCCTTATCTGCGAGTCGCGGATGAGTTTTACCTCGTCGCGCTTATAGTTTCGGGGCGCTGCTTCGGGGTCTTTTTCCGACTGCACCTTCAGAATTCCTGTCAGGAGGTTCACTTCGGTTACCGTTCCGCGTCCGTCGGGGGTCTTTACAAATGCGCCCACCTTAGGAGTTATGGAAAGAAGGTCTTCATATGCCTCCTGCTCATATTTCAGACAGCACATAAGTCTGCCACAGGTGCCTGAAATCTTCACGGGGTTTAGTGACATTCCCTGCTCCTTTGCCATCTTTATGGAAACGGGCTGGAAGTCGCCGAGGAAGGTTGAACAGCAAAACGGTCTGCCGCATATTCCCAAGCCGCCGAGCATCTTCGCTTCGTCGCGGACGCCTATCTGCCTTAGTTCAATTCTTGTGCGGAATACTCCCGCCAAGTCCTTTACAAGCTCACGGAAGTCCACTCTGCCGTCGGCGGTGAAATAGAAGAGAATCTTGCTGTTATCAAATGTATATTCAACGTCAACAAGCTTCATTTCAAGTCCGTGCTTTTCTATCTTTTCCATACAGATGTCGAAGGCTTTTTTCTCCTTCTCTCTGTTTTCGTTCATTGTCTTGACGTCTGCCTCAGTGGCAATTCTGACAACCTTTTTGAGCGGTGTGACAATCTCGCTGTCCTCAACGCTTTTATTTGCGATGGCCACGTATCCGCACTCAAGACCGCGCGCTGTTTCAACAACCGCGTGCTGTCCCTCGTTGATTGTTTTTCCATCGGGGTCGAAGTAGTACACTTTTCCGACGTCCTTAAAGCGTACTCCTATAATCTCTATCATAGCTTTTTACCTTTCTATCATATTACTCATACATTTTAACACAAAGGTGTGTCACGAGTAAAGACTTATTTACGTTGAAAGTCATGGCTCTTTTGGCATTTATTACCGCCTCGAGCATCTTCATCGTGCGTTTGCCCGAGCAGGTTATCTCTTTTGTGACGGGGTCGGTCTTTTTGCACATTGCATTTTCGAGCAGGGCTACCATAAACCCTAAGATATCCGACAGCTCCGACGACTGTGCTACTGACGAGAGAAGTCGCAGGGTTTCGTACCGGTCGGCATGCACGGCACTTTTTACAATCTCAACTGCGGTTTTCGCCGCTTTTTCAAGAGCTTCGTTTTCTATAATCTCATACGCTCTTCCGACGCTTCCCTGTGAAAGCGCGCAGGCTATATCAACAAGCTCTCTGTCGTCTGTTTTTTGTTTCAAAAACTGTTCGACGGTTTTGTCGTCCACGGGGCTTACGGGGATTGTAACAACGCGGGACAGAACCGTGGGAAGAAGCGCGCCCGTGTCCTGAACCGTGAGGATAAACACCGCGTGGGACGGAGGTTCTTCGATTATCTTCAAAAGTGCGTTTTGTGCCTCAGTGCCCATATTCTCGGCATTTGCGAGGATGAAAACGCGCTTTTCGCTTTCGTTTGGTGATATGTATGCCTCGCGTCTTATCCTTCTGACCTCGTCCACCGAAAAGCTGCGCGGTTTTGTGTGGTTGCTGATTTCGATGATATCGGGGTGGCTTCCTGCCATAGCCTTACGGCAGGACGGACAGACAAAGCACGGAGTGTCCTCTTTACACAAAACGGCGGTTGCCATTATTCGCGCAAAGGTCTTTTTGCCGACTCCGCGAGGACCTGACAAAAGCACCGCGTGGCTGATGCGCTTTTTCTGCACCATATCAAGCAGTGTTTTTTTCGCTTTTTCGTTTTGTGCAAATCCGTTCAAATTCATATTACATCTTCTCGAAGCGTTCTACGTTTAGGATAAACACCGTCGCACCACCCACGAGAACCTCGACGGGATGCGAGCTGAGGATGCTGGAGTCCATACCTACAACGCTCGACGGCATTACCTGTGTGCGCTTTTTGCTGTGCTTTTTGATTATCTCAAGAGCGTGGTCAACCTTATCGTCGTCTGTACCGACGAGGAGAGTTGTATTGCCTGCTTTGAGAAAGCCGCCGGTTGTGGAAAGCTTTGTGACGGAATAGTTCTCTTTCGTGAGGTGGCTTGAAACTCGGTTTGCATCATCGCTGGACACGATTGCCATTATCATCTTCATAAAAATTTCCGCCTTTCTGTCAATGCTTCAATTTCTTGATTAGCCTTCTTGCGTTCTGTGCAGTATCTATCATTTTATCCACAAAAGGCTTGAAAAGATAGGAAAACTCGCCTGCGTTTTCGCAAAGCTCGCCGTTGAAGCCTTTTTTGAAACGATAGAGTCCGTACTGTGGGTCGCTTTCGTCGATCTTTCCGCTGACGCCCTGAAAATCATAGATATAACAGTTTTCATTCTTTGCCTGCTGTATCATTTCCCACTGCATCAGGTAGTTCGGCATCACGTTTCTGTGCGCGTTATCCGAAGCGCCGTATACGTAGCAGGCTTTTCCTGCATAGGAAACGTATATCGCGCCCGAAACCGCCTTGCCGTCGTAGTAGCACATATAGAGCTTCGCGTGGTCGCCCAGGGCGTTCATAAATCTTTCAAAGTAGCCCTTGCTTCGTGTATAGAAGCCGTCGCGCTCGCCCGTTGTTTTCATCAGCTTATAAAAGTCGTCAAGGTCGTCCATCGTGCCGCGTCTTACCTCGACGTTGTGCTTCATTGCGACGCGGACGTTATATCTCGTTTTGCTGTGGAAGCTTGCAAAAAGCTCGTCGGCAGTTCTGTCGGAGATGTCGAGCTTATAGTTAAATCTCGCTTGTATACAATCAAGTCCGCTTTCTCCGCCGGTTTTGAGGGTGAAACCGTCTGCCAGAATTCTTGCGACTACGTCTTTTCTGTCTGCAGGAATTTCGGGATCCATTGTATATTTATATGCCTTGTATTTCTTTGCAAGCACCTTTACTGCATCAAACATTTCCCGACGCGTTTCGGCGTCTTCAAAGTCATAGACGGGGCCTCTCGGCGAATACAAGAAAGAGTAGCCCATAGGGAGCTTTCTTATAAGAACGAGCTGTGCTCCTTTAACGTTTCCCTCTTCGTCGATGCACATAAAGGCTTCCCAGCTCCATTGCTTTTTGGCGTTTGGCCACAACAGTGACTGCGTAAATCCGCCGTTTTTATGTGAAGAAACGAAGTTCTCATAGATATTTCTATTTTCGTCGTTTACAAAAACTATCATCTATTACCTTCCTGATTTAAGAGGTCGAGGTTTCGCCTTATTACCTCCGCTCCGCGAAAGCCAAAGGCTCTTTCCTTTATCTCTTTGTTTTTCTCGGGGTAGTTTACCTTGAAAACCGTGTCGGTTTGAAATTCTGTTATATTGGTGGTGAGGGTATTTTTATTCATCGGGCAGACGTCAGAGCAGACGTCACAGCCCCATACTATTCCGCCTTTTTTAACAAGTTCTTGTTCTTTTTCTGTCAGTATTCCCTTTTTCTGTGTGATATATGAAAGACAGCTTTGTTCTTCTACCTTTCCCTCTTTTATCGCGCCAGACGGACAGCTTTTCACACAAAGGTCACATTCAAGACAGGTGTCGGTGCAGGGTGCTGATTTTGTGAGCTCGAGGTCGGTGACTATTTCGGCTATAAAAACGTATGAGCCGTAGGTTTTATTTATCAAAAGCCCGTTTTTGCCGATAACGCCGAGTCCTGCAAGCCTTGCGGCAACCGCTTCTCGTATCGGGGAATTATCCGCAAAGCAGACAAAGCTGTTTTCAGGGTAGAGCTTTTTCAGCCCTTCGCAGACCCTATCAAGCTTTTCGGTACAAACCCTGTGATAATCGGGTACTACTGCGTACTTTGAGATATTTCTCTCCCCATACTCTTCGAGGCGGTACGGAAAAAGCGCCACTATCACGCTATCGGGATTGTCGGGAATCCGCGATTTTGCCTTACACTCCAGAAGCGGAAGGATGTCTGCAAACCTGCAGATGCCCCATTCGGTTATGTTTTCGGCAGAGAGCAGTTTTTCGAGCATATCTGCACCTCGTTATTTTAGTTACATATAGAATAAGTATATCACAGTTTCAGCGTTTATTCAAGGGGAGTTTTAAAATATAAAACCCGCTCGGTTCAGAGCGGGTTTTGTGTTATTTGAGTATTTCCGCGAGCACTTCGTTTGCTTCGCCTACTATTCCGTAGTCGGCATACTCGAAGATGGGGGCTGTGCGGTCGGGGTTTATTGCGATTATAACGTTGGATTGTTCCATTCCGCAGACGTGCTGTACTGCGCCCGAAATACCAACGGCTATATAAACGTTTGGGCAAACGGTTTTTCCCGTGAGTCCAATCTGATGCTCATACTGCGCTTCTCCCATATCGACGAGCGCTCTTGAGGCACCAATCTGTGCGCCTAATTTTTCTGCCGCTTTGAAGAAAACCTCTTCGCTTCCCTTGATTCCTCTGCCGCCTGCAATTATGAGCTGGGCAGTATTTTCGTCAACGGTGCGCACGGTTGCCATCTGAGGCTTTGTGACACATTTTATCTTTGCGATGATATTTCCGCCAAAGGCAGGACGGTACATAAAGAGCTGTTTACCGTCGGTTTCAAGCTTTGTACAGTCGGCGCAAAGACCGGTATTCAGCATTGCAGAAACCTGCGGCGCTATCATTCGGCTTTCTATACTGCTGTCAAAGAGGATGACCTCGGGGTTCTTCTCTTTTGCGAGGGCGGCAAGGGCTTTGGGGTCGGTTTCGTTTAGCACAACGACCTCTTTTGCAATCTCTCTTGCTTTTTCTGCCGCCTTCTCCCCTATTGCCCAAACGCTTTCGAGCTTTTCACCGCTTTCGGTAGCTTCAATCTCGGCACGGGGCTTTTGAAGGGCGCTTTTTATAGTTTCGGCAAGCTCTTCCTTCTTAATAAAGGTGCATTTTCTCTTTCCGCCCGAGTTTTCAAAGCTTCTTACGACCTTTGTGGGCGAGCCCTTAAGTCCGCAGCGTTCAGGGTCTGCGCCGAGGCGGTTGATATCCCAAACCTCGACCTCGCCTGTCTTCGCGCGGATTTTGGGGAATCGGAGATTGTTTATTCTCTCGACCGTTACGAGTGCGGGAAGCTTTGCGGATTTATTGCCAAGACGGGTCTTACAGTTTACCGTATCACCGTCGAGCGCCAGTTCCATAACGTTGGTAATCACGGGGATACCGAGCATTGTTGCAAGGCAGGGGCCTACCTGTGCGGTATCGCCGTCGATGCTCTGTCTTCCGCAGATGACCATATCGGGATTGAGTTCCTTTATCGCAAGAGAAAGGGCGTAGGACGTTGCGAGGGTATCGGCACCTGCAAAGGCGGTATCGGAAAGGAGTATCCCCTTATGCACGCCGAGTCGGGTGAGGGCGAGGAGCATATCCTTTACGTCCTGTCTGCCCATGGAAAGTGCAATTACCTCGGCTCCTTCAATGCGAAGCGCTTCTTCCACAGCGCAGGCGTCAAAGGGATTTAGGTCCTTGCAGGATTGTTTTACACATACTACTATTCGCATTATTTTACCTCATACCGTGATAGATGGGGGCGAGTGCATCGTGTATAGCCTTATATCTTTCAAAGAGTTCTGCGTATTTTTTGGTGTTTTCGGGATTGGGCTTTGTGACGGAAACCACCTTGGAGCAACGCGCTACTGCGTCCTCAAGGCTATTAAAGTGTCCTGCCGCCACGCCTGCAACCATAGCAGAGCCGAAGGAGGAGTCACTGTTCTGCACACAAACAAGCTCAATGCCGAGCATATCGGAGGTTATCTGTCGCCAAAGAGGGCTCTGCGCACCGCCGCCGATTGCTACCGCCTGTGTGCCTGTTTCAACACCTGTTTTACGAAGGGCAGTTATACAGTCGAGCATCGAGAAAGCAACGCCCTCAAGTACTGCGCGACTGAAATGCGCCTTTGTGTGTCCTGCGCGGATTCCTGTGAAGCTGCCTCTGAGAAGCGGGTCGGCGTAGGGGGTGAGCTCACCGTTGAGGTAGGGGTGATACATAAGTCCTTCACAGCCAACCTCGACGGATTTTGCGCCTTCATCAAGTTCCTTATAGCTATCCTTGAAGGTGTCGCGGTACCAACGGTATGAAGAGGCACAAGCCTTTGTTGCAGTGCCGGGATACCAAAGTCCTTCGGCGAGGTGGGAATAGTTGATGAGGTCGCGGTCCGGGTATGCCTTATCGGTGACGACGCAGATTCTGCCTGCAGTTGCAAGCTTTAAGGTCATCTGACCTTTTTTAACCGCGCCTGCGGCATAGACTTCCATTACCGTATCGGTTGCTCCGCACAAAACGGGGGTTCCTGCTTTGAGTCCCGTTTCCTTTGCCGCCTTCTCGGTGATAGAACCGATAATATCGGTGGGGCGCTTGAGTTCGGGAAGCTTTTCCACGGGGAATTCGAGAAGGTCGCAAAGTTCCTTCGACCAGCTCATTGTGTTATAGTCAAAGAGCATACTTCCCTGTGCCTCGATGATATCCGTGCAATAAACGTCGGTGAGAAGGTAACGGACGTAATCCTTTGCAAACATTATCTTCTCGGTTTTTGCCCAGATTTCAGGCTGGTTGTTCTTTATCCACATAAGCTGCGGAAGTGTCCAGATTGTATCAACAAAATGGTATGCCTTATCGACGATGAGGTCGCCGTGGTTTTCTCTTAAATATTTACATTCCTCGATGCTTCTGCAGTCTGTCCAATAGATAGACGGGCGAAGCACGTTGAAATCTTTATCGGCAACAACTGCGGTATGGGTTGCGGCATCGAGGCAGACTGCGACGATGTCGTCGGGAGAAACACCGCTCTTCTCTAAAATCTTTGCTATGTTTTCCTTTACCGCGAGGTACCAGTTATACGGGTCCTGCTCGGCATAGCCGGGCTGTGGGTAGTCGGTGGGATATTCGACGGTGTTCTCCGCGCAGACAATTCCGTCTGCAGAGAGAAGTGTGGATTTTGATGCTCCGCCGCCAAAGTCTATTCCAAGTGTGTATTTCATTGCTTTACCACCTTTATCTGATAGTTTTCGCCGACTATTCCGGGTTTTACTCCTCTTGCCTTGAGTCCTTCGTTATCGACGTGGCAGAAAATCCACTTGTTCTTTCTGAAAAGGTATGGGTCGGCGTGGTTTTCCTTGAGGTCTGTGTTCGTTCCGAGAGGAAGAACAACTATAGAATGAAATCCGCTGTCAACAACGTTACAGGGACACATATGCAGAGTGGTTTCGTACACCTGAATAACCTGTCCTTTGTCTACAAAGAATGCTTTCGCATCTTTCGTGTCAAGTTTGCCGTTTTTGAAGTCCCACTGATTTGCGAGGAACAGCACCATAGGTGTTACTGCGACGTTTACCTCGCTTCCGACGTGGTATTCAAAGCCGTTGAGGGCATTGTTAAAGCCTCGACAGCTTCCTATCTGTATCGGCATTTCGCCGTAAATTTCTTTTTCAAGTACCTCGCGAAGTTCCCAAACTCCTTCGAGTCTTACGTTGGAGGCTTCGTAGATTGAGCCTGTTTCGGGAAGGGCGATTTTTTCTGCCGCTTCTACCATTTCAAATGCGTCGACTGAAAGCACCTTTCCGTACTGCAAAAACTCAGGATCGTTGACGCTGTAAATATGTATATGAGGATTGTTTTTTCTCAAATTTTCGAGCATTTTCTATTACCCCTTTAAAGCGGTTTGGGCGGTATCAAAGAGCTTGATACCGCCTACCTTAATAGTTATCTATTTGCTATCCAATCGTGATCAGGGTCGTTGCTTCTGTTAAAGCCCTGATAATCTCCTGCCATCAGCCACAAGAAGTAGGTCTGATAGCCGGGGGTTGCAACGGTGGTATGGTAGCCGTAGGGGAATTCTACGAGCTCATCATACTTAACACGGTATGCCTCGTCTATCTCACCGTCAGCGGTGTAAATACACTGTACTGCAAAGCCTTGTTTGGGGTCAAACAAGAAGTAGTAGACTTCCTCTGCGATACACTCTGTGGGCATATTGTCCACGTCGTGCTTATGAGGCGGGAAGCCTGCCCAGTTGCCCTCTGTGCAGTAGCCCTCGCCGATTGTGAGAACCTTTGCATTGGTTGTTCCGTCGACAAGAAAGCTTGTTACTCTCTCAAAGGGCTGTACTCCCAAAGTTTTGAGCACAACGCGGTCCTCGCGAAGCACCTGAGGTGCGGTTTTCTCTGCAACGGGTGTGCCGCAAACTGCTATCTTGATGTGATCAAGAGCCTTGATTGTGCACTCCTCTTCACGAGGCATATAGAAGCACTCTGCCTTGCGGTTCTCGAAAACGTTGTTTCTGTTACCGACGTTTTCAAAAACTTCGCCGTTTACCTCGACGTCGCAGTGACCCTCGAGCATAATGAACGCAAATTCCTTATCCTCAGTGTTAAAATCAAGGGTCTGTCCTGCCTCGAGCTCGATGATACCGAACTCAAGCTTTTTAAGACTGCATTCGCCTATTTTACAAATGGGGGTATAGCCATTTGCGGATTTGTATGATTTCTTATAGTTCATAGCCGTTACTCCTTAAAAACTCTACTGTCTGCTCGTGGGAAGGAACGCTCTCACGTGCTCCCACGCCTGTGCATTTAAGTCCCGAAACCGCACTGGAGTAGTGACAGGATTTAAGATATGAATATCCCTTTACAAGCGCTGCGGCGTATGCTCCGTGGAACACGTCACCTGCACCGTTGGAATCTACAACGGGTGTGTCGTAGATGGGATAGTAGGTTATCTCGCCGTTTTCGAGAATAACTCCACCCTTCTTGCCCATTGTGATTACTACCACCTTGGGATTGTAGGTGCTCATAAGTTTTTTAGCGGCGTCCTCGACGTTGTCCGCGCCTGTGTGTCCAAGCGCAAACTCCTCGGAAGGAATTAGAATATCGGCATACGGAAGAAGTCTTTCAACCCCTTCATAAAGTCCTCCTGCATCGTAAAGCACCAGCGTGCCGTTTTCACGGGCATACTTTGCGCCTTCGATTGCAGCCTCGAGTTCATTGCCGTCAACCATAAGTACTTTTGCTTCTTTAATTGCCTTCTTCTGCACATCATTGAGCTTCAATGCAGGAAGGTCGCCTTTGTCAAAAACGCAGGTTCTTGACGTGGAAGCGGCAGAAAGCCAGATTACAGAGGTGAACGAGCGGTAACCCGCTTTAACTTCGATAAGGCTTGTGTCTACGCCGTATTTTTGGAAATCCTTCGTCAGAAAAACCCCGCCGTTATCATCGGACAGATTGCCGATGTAGGCTGTCTGTTCGCCAAGTTTCTGTGCCGCTACAAGTCCTGTTGCAACAGGTCCGCCGCCTGCAGGCTTACTGCCTGTGGCACGGAGCTTTGTATCCTCGGTCGGAAAGTTGGGAACGTTGTAGAGGGTATCCATTACGCAAGCGCCAATACCAACTATCTTCGCCATAGTTTACGCCTTTCCTTCTGCGCCGCAGAGCAGCACCTTAGTCATACAGAATTCTTTAACTGCATTTATCGGAGTCTTCATAAAGTTATCAACAGCAATCATACGGTCGGGTTTGTTGACCTCTTCCTGAACGCTGTCAAGGAAAGCATAGCAAATATCGGTAGCAACATTAAGCTTGCGGATACCTGCTTTGACGGCTTCCTTAATAGCCTCGTCGGGAATGCCTGAGCCACCGTGAAGAACCAAGGCAGTACCGTTTGTAGCCTTTCTGATATCTGCAATTCTCTGAATATCAATCTTCGGAGGCTTTTTATAACGGCCGTGTGCGTTACCAACCAAAACGGCAAGTGCCTGTACGCCGGTACGCTCAACGAATATCTTTGCCTCTTCGGGCTGTGTGAACTCGTCCATAGAATCGTCATTAACTGTACCGATGTGACCGAGCTCACCCTCTACCTGTACGTTTACGTATGCGCAGGTATCAACAACTCTCTTTGTGAGAGCGATATTTTCCTCGAAAGAAAGCGCGGAGCCGTCGAGCATTATGCCTGTTGCGCCCCAACGGAGTGAACGGGTGGTCTCGAGCTCAGAGGGTCCGTGGTCGAGGTGGAAGCACACGGGGACAGTTGCCTTATGTGCCGCTGCTACAACTGCAGGAGCGAGGTAGTAGCCTACCTCTTCCTTCATAAGACGGGGGTATACCTGAAGTATGCAGGGAGCTCTAAGCTCCTCTGCAGCCTTTACGGCACCCATCAAAGTCTCGATGTTGTATACGTTGAAGGCAGGAATACAGTAGTTGCCTGCCTCAGCCATACCGAGAATTTCCTTAAATGTTACGAGCATTTATTTTTCCCCCTTATTTAAGAGCATCGAGAACGAGTCTTGCGATTGTTACGATGTTCTTGCCCTCGGGCTTGTTAGCCTTGAGGATTTCATACTCGGAGGGGCTTGCGCAAACGAGTGTATTTGCGTCTGTTGCGAGGAGGTTCTTCCAGCGCTCGATAGCTACCCAGCTCATTGTTGTGGGGATGTACTCGTTCATCATAAGGTTTCCGCCGAACATTGTGTCACGGCCGAAGAGGAGCATCTCGCAGTTTTCTGCAACCGCGTTGATGATAACTCTTGCGGGCTCTGTTTCTTCGAGGTCACGTGCAAGCTGTGCAGGATCCTGGAAGGAAACCTTGTTTGCAGATTTCTTAACGCCGAGTTTGGAAACGAGGTCAGCAACTACTGCAGTGAAGGTCTTGACCTCTGCTGTAAGTCCGATATCCCACTCTTTATACTCACGAAGGAAGGTCTTTGCATCTACGGGGTCAAGAGCGATAACTGTCTTGTAGCCGTTAAGAACCTTTGCGCAATCCTTCATAGCAGTCTTGGTTTCGTCTGCTGCGCCTACGAGTGTATCAAGCGCCCAGCCACTGTTGGGCTCGTCAGCGAGAACGGTGAATTTAACTCCTGCTTTTTTGAGAAGCTCGATTGCTTCAACAGCGTATGTAGGAGCCTTTGCGCGAGCGTCCATACCGAGGAAGAGAACTGTATCTGCGTTTGCGGAAACGGAGTCGATAGCGGCTTTAAGCTCTGCGTCCATCTCCTTTACACCGTAGATATTTCCACACTCGTCAAGGTTATCGAGCATTTTGTTTACGTATGCAGGGAGCTTGCCCTGTGTTGCGATTTCAAGGCGAACCTCTTTTGTGAACATAACGGGGTCCCAAGCTGTCGCACATTCCTTTGTACAAGCACCGCAGAGTGCGCACTCGTAGATGTTATCTATACATTCGTCGAGTTCAGCTGCTCCGCGCTCTACGAGAGAAAGAGCAATTGCTCTTGCACGGGCTGTGTTTCTCTCTTGTCCTGTTGCGTTTCCGATGGGGCAGATGTGTCTGCACATCCAACAGAAACGACAAGCATCTATAGTTTCTTTACTTTTAGCAGAAATAAGCATTGTAGTTCCTCCTTACAGACCAAGTTTGAATGGGTTCATGATACCGTTGGGGTCGAGTTGCTTTTTGAGGCCGGTGAATACCTGCATTGCAGGGCCGTACTGCTCTTTCATCAGGCGGCCGAGTTTAAGGCCGACGCCGTGGTGGTCGTTAACAACACCGCCGTTTGCGAGCGCTGTACGAACGCCGCAGCTCCAGATAGCCTGATGGAGTCTGAGTGCCTCGTGGGGATCCTGAGGAACGTCGTCAACGATGAAGCGGTCGTAAACCATTGCGCCCCACTCATACCAGTGAGAGAAGTGAGCGATGAATTTTGCCATCGGGAAGTTTGTTTCGATTGCTTCCTTCATTGCCCAGTAAATCTTCTCGATTGTACCGTAAGGAGCAATTGTATCCATTGTACCGAACATCTGGGGAAGGTCCATCATATGACCGGGATAGAAGAATGTAATCTTCTCTTTCCACCACTTCTCACCGTACTCGCTTCCGAGGTCTTCTGCTCCGTACTTAGCAAATGTTTCGAGAAGAATCTTCTCTTCAAGCGCTACCATCTCGGAAACGCCTTCGATAGCAACGTTCATGAACGCACCCTCACGCTCGACACCGACAATCTTCTTGATGAGAGAAGCGGTTTCAGCAGGGTCATAAAGACGCATTACAGAGGGCTTGAACTTCTGGAGAAGTTCTCTGGAAGCAGAGAAAGCACTGCTCATATCCTTGAAGAGGAAGCCTCTGAAGCGACGCTCTTCGGGAAGGTCGTATATTCTCATCTGTGCCTTTGTGATTACACCGAGTGTACCCTCAGAACCGATGAAGATCTGGTTGAGGTCGGGACCCGCAGCGTGCTTAGGAGCGGGAGATGTTTCGATGATGTCACCGTTGGGGAGTACAACCTCCATCTGAAGTGCCATATCGTCAATCTTACCGTACTTTGTAGAAACAACGCCGATACCTCTGTGTGCGAGGAATCCGCCGACTGTAGAACAGGTCAGGGAGCTGGGATAGTGCATTGTGCCGTAGCCACGCTCGTTTGCAATCCACTCGATGTGCTTATAGATGGCGCCTGTTCCGCACTCGATGAACATTCCCTGCTCGTTTACGTCATAGATTTCGTTCATTCTCTTGGTGTCGAGAACGATACCGCCGGCTACAGGAATAGCGCCGCCCTGTGTTCCGCCGCCGCCACCCCATGTGGTAACGGGAATCTTGTAATAGTTAGCAATTTTTAAAACTGCAGATGTTTCCTGAGCATTCTTAGGAGATACTACAACGTCTGCCTCGGGCATTCTGTGTCCGCGGTCAGCCCACATACGAGAGAGCCAGAAATAGTCTACTCCGTGTGTGATTTTGTCGATTGCTCTTGTGGAGCAATTTTCTCTTCCCACCGCGTCTTCAAGCTCGGTGAGGATGATGTCATTAAGAAATTCGTTGTAAAGCACTTGATTTTACCCCTTTTCTTTATTTTATAACTTCAGCTGTTACGTTAACGTATTTACAGAACTCTTCGAATACCTCTACATAGTCGCCCTCGATTTCGGACACGTGGTGGATGTAGGGGCCTTCGATCATTCTCTTCTCCCACAAGGGAAGGTTATCAAACTTCGCCCAGAGATACGTACCAAAGGTGTAGGGTCCCTCTGCAGCGTTGCAGGTGCCCAGAATGATGGAATATTTACCGTATTCCTGGTCGATTCTCGCTACGGTGAACTGACCGTCCTTTACGTTAAACCAAGGACGCATATTTACAAGCTTTTTGTGGCTTGTGGGTTTCTTGAGAGAGTATGCAAACGGTCCGCAGTGCCAGAGAAGCTCTGTGTTTACGTCTTCGGGATGACGTACCGTGAACTCGCCGAGGAAGGGCACGTTCTTTCCAAGAGATGCGCACTTGAGAAGCGCGAGGGAGATTGTTGCGTGAACGTCGGTTTCACATCCTACAACGTATCCCATATCTGCAAGTATGCTGAACGCTGCACAGGGCATTGCGCCAAACGCAAGCTGCATTGAGGTCCAGCACTCAGACGCCATTGCATCGAGGTCGTACTCTTTGAAGAGATCTATGTACATAAGCACGAAAGCGTATATCTTTTCGAGCTTGTCTGCAGAAAGGTCGTCGATGTCATAGTTTGCCTTGAGAATCTCGGCACCTTTTTTGCACTCGTCCATTCTCTCTGCAAGGATGCGGTTGTATTTGTCAGCGATAACCGCCATATTGATGGGGATAATACGGATATCAAACTCCTCCATCAGCTGACTTTCGTTATATATAACGGAACAGAAGGGCTTGGGTCTTAAACCGATTTGACCGACTCTCATTCCTTTGAAATTGTTTACCATACAAGCTACGGAAACGAACTTTTCAAAAGCATCGGAGAACGCCTTTTCTTCTACACGGCAGTTGGGAATATAGGAGAAGGGAATCTTTCTTCTCATCATCTGGCGGCTCATTCCGAAGATACCGCACTGGCTGTCGGTATATCTTGTGCCGTCTGCCTCGAAAACGTCATCGAGAGGCGCCCACAGAAGTACGGGCTTTCCGACTCTCTTTGCGAGCTCCGCAGCAGCTTCCTCGTTACCGAAGTTACAGTTGATTATAAGAATCGCGTCAACCTTTTCAGCAATGAACCTGTCCGCGATTACCTCTGCATCCTTTTCGGTATAGATGATGTTTCTTTCATTTACTCCGTCAGAGGTTACGAAGGAAACGTTTTCCGAAGAGAAGTGGTCGGTGATATATTTTACCAGTTTTTCGCCTCTCTCCTCAGCTTTTTCCCAATTGAAGATGCCGGGTCTGGGTGTGACGTCTCTTCTGATGGGTGCCAAGCCGATTTTTACCTTGTAGTTAAGCATAAAACCACCCTTTTCTTTGTTTTGCATTTTTGTTTTATACGCTTTATTAAAAACGCGAAATACGGGATAAATACAAGTTTTCTCTTGCAAAAATCCGGCGCTTGTGATACAATGAATTTCAGAAAAATTTTTCCGAAACGTTCAAAAATCGCCTTTTTCCGCATTCTAAACTAATTTTACCATAACAGGTTTGGGATTTCAATAGGTTTTGGAAATTTTTTTCGTTTATTTTTGCGATTTTAGCGGAGCAAAACTCCGATAACGGAGTAAATTTTCATTTTAGGAGAGATATATGTCGTACTTAACATCGATAAAAGCCTTATATCCGCAGATGGGCAGGGGCGAAAAGCGCATTGCAGACTGGATACTTCTTCATCCGCACCAGATTATCGAAATGTCAATTAACGAGCTTGCCGAGGTTTGCGGTTGCGGTGATGCCACCATTGTCAGATTTTCCCGAAGATTAGGACTGTCGGGATTTCAGGGACTTAAGATAGGCATTGCTCAGGAGCTCAGCACCCTTGACAAACCACAGGAGCTGACGGTTGCCATTCACGGAGACAGCTGCTTTGACGTGTTTAAGAAGAGAGAGCGCGAGGTTGTTGCCGCTCTGGAGTATACCCGAAACGTGCTTGACCCCGAATCGCTGGAAAAGGCCGCGAAGGCCATTATGGAATCAGGCAACATCGTTTTGTTCGGGCTTGGCAATTCAGCGCCCATTATCATCGACGCACAGCACAAGTTCCTGCGAGTCGGTCTCCACGCCACCGCCTACAGTGACAACCACATGCAAGCCATCGTCGCGTCCCACCTCAAAAGCGGTGACGTTGCCATAGGAATTTCTCATTCGGGTTCTTCCACGGATATTGTCTATGCCCTGAAGCTTGCCCGCGAGCAAGGTGCAACCACAATATGCATAACCAACCACGGAAGCTCCCCTATCACAAGACAAAGCGACATCTGTCTTTTCACAAGAGCCGAAGAAACGAAGCACTCAATCCTCGCTTTAAGTTCGCGAATTGCCCAGCTGTGCATTATAGATTCCATCTATAACTATATAGTTCTCAACAAAGAGGATTTAACGGCAGAGGCAATTCGCGTCACAGAGCGCGCTCTCGAAGAGAAAAAATTCTGACATATTTTCTTCCAATATACCAAAAATCGCCCCGCGCTATCTGTGCGGGGCGATTTGTTTCTTAATACCAGTCAGGCAACCAACCGAGAGTCTTTTCGCAAAGGTCGATTATTTTATCAAGCTGTTTTATTATGTTTTGTACCTCTTCGGTAGGAGTCGGATTGTTTGCATCGCTGTAGTCACTTGCTCTTGCCGCCTTTGCAACGGAAAGATAGGACGCATTGCTCTCTTCAGAGTAGATATAATTCCAATCGGATTCTTCGTTTTCACGGTACTTTATATATGATACCGCAACAATCTTTTGGTCGTATATATCCGCGTCTTCGGGAATGTCTGTGATAACTCCCGTGAAAGCCACGGTGTCCTTGTCCTGCGAGTATATCTTTTTTGCAGGAATTTCGAGCACTGAAGTGTTTCCGTCCTCAAACATTTCTTGGAGAGAAGAGCCTTGGGGTATAAGCTCCTCGGGTATAAACAGGGTTCCGAACACGATGTTGTTATCCTCGCTGTAGACGTAGGTGTTGTTCTCGTCGCCTGCGGTGTAGTATTTATTAAAGAAAGCATTCTTTTGAACAATCGTTCTGAAGCGAAGTCCTGCACTATCTCCGACACGGATATTGGCACCTGCAAGCGCAATCTCTCCGACGGGGTCAGGCTTCGGCTCGTACGCGGTTTCGGAAAGAGTTGGATAGGTGTGTGTGGTGTCAATCACGTGGGATTCCGCAAAGGTTGTATAGGTCGGGTCGCTGGAAGGTGTTGTGCTTCCAACGAGGAAGTTATATTCGTCTGTACCCAAACTGTCGTTTGAGGTGGCGTCTACACCGTACCAAGCTCCGTCAAGCTTCACAGCGTTCCAAGCGTGCGCTCCGGGAGCGGCGTAGGTTTGGTGGAGGTCGCCGGTTACGACAACGCATTCGATACCAGAAAGATTGCAGAGATACTTGAACGCGTAGGCGTAGCCCTGACATACGGGGCCGACTTCTTCAACGTTCTGACTTGTGAACGCGCTGTATGCGGTGTGTGCAAGAGGATAGTTATCATTTTCAAGATGAGGATGATTGTAGGTATTGTTTTGCTTGAGCCAGCTGTTGAAATACACAGTCTTATCATATTCATTTGTGGTGGGCGCAGCAGCAATTATTGTATCAACTGCGTTTTCCATACTTTGTGCCGCAGCAACAAGCTCGGCATCGCTGTCAAAAAGCAGGCTTGCGTCTGTGCTCATGGAAACGGTGAAGTCGAGTATCGCATTAGTGCCGTCATATCTCGACAATACAGCGGTATTAAAGGTTGCTCCGCGCATCCAAAAAAGCTCTGTATAGTCGTACTGAACGGCGTTATACAAAAGCTGTCCCTGAACCTTTTCGGCTTCTGCGGCAAGTGCAGTATCGACGTAGGTATCAAACTGCTCCTGTGTGGAAATGGCGACCTCGGTCGTAGTTGAATATGTAAGCTGAACCCTCTGCTTTAGCTTGAGGTCTTCCGCTTTGATTGCGGAAAAGCCGTCCATAAATCCTCTGTAGAGCGCTTTCTGGTAGTCCGTCAGCTCGTTTGCATAGTACTCCTTGGAAAGCAGGGTGACCTCTGTGGGAAGCTCGTCCTCGTATACGGTATAACCCTCGCCGTCTGTTCCGAGTATCTGCGCGGAGTAGGAAAAGGTCGGTGCTACAACCTCCGTTACAGATGCAGACGCCTCGAAGGTGACGCCCTTTGCCATTACGGGAATCTGAACTACGCCAAACAAAAGGCAGAGTGACAATGCAATTGCCCAAAAGCGTTTTTGGCTCATCTTAATCCTTCTTTCTTGCATAGTTGCTGTTAATTTACAATTATATTGTAGCACCGTATTCGAGATTTTGCAAGTAGCCATATTTATAGGGAATTATACGTGTTTGTCCTCATATACATATACTGTTTTGTGTAAACCTGCCACGAAGAGAAAATTTTTCTAATATTTTTCAAAATGCTATTGATATTTGTGTTCAAAAGCACTATAATTATACTATTAAGTTAAAATATATTGGTTAAAATCACCAATATTCTCTAAAATAAATGCCATTTTGGCGGATTGGGTGGATACATATGAGATATCACAGTTCAAAAAACATCATCAACGTGTGCCTTGCAGGTCACGGCGGCAGCGGAAAGACTTCGCTCGCCGAGGCTCTGCTTTTCTATTCCAAGGCAACGGACAGACTGGGAAAGATATCCGATGGTAACACCATCTGCGATTTCGACCCCGAGGAAATAAGACGTAAGACCTCCGTTTCCTGTGCGGTTGCTCCGTTTGAGTGGGCTAACTACAAAATAAACCTCATCGACACTCCCGGCCTTTTCGATTTCGCAGGTGAGATGTGTCAGGGTATCAAGGCTTGTGACTGTGCGCTTATCACGGTTTCAGGAAAATCGGGAGTTACGGTCGGCGCTCAGAAGGCATATGACCTTGCAATCGAGAACGACAAGGCTACTATGATTTTTGTCGGCAAGATGGATTCCGAGCACGCAGACTTCTACAAGGTATTTGAAGAACTCAAGACAAGCTTTGGTCCTTCCGTTTGTCCGATAGTCGTTCCCTTTGTTGAAAACCACAAGGTTACCTGCTACATAAATCTTCTTGATATGAAGGCTTATTCCTATAATAACGGTGTAGCTTCCGAGGTTGCAATGCCCGACTTTGGCCATAGACTTGAAGGTCTTATCGCCGCAGTCAGCGAAGCCGTTGCGGAAACCGACGAGGAATTGATGGAAAAATATTTCTCGGGCGAGCAGTTCACGAAAGACGAGCTTATCAAGGGTATTCACGACGGCGTTAAGACCGGAAAGATTACCCCCGTATTCTGCGGATGCGCGCAGAATCTCGACGCTATCGATATGCTTCTTGACGGTATGACCTACCTTATGCCGTCAGCATTTGAAAAAACCAGAGAGAAAGCAACGGACGACAAGGGCGAGGTTATCGACCTTAAGTGCGCTGAAGACAAACCTCTTCTCGCATTCGTATTCAAAACCGTTGCCGACCCCTTCGTTGGCAAGCTTTCCTACTTCAAGGTTATCTCGGGCAAGCTCACTTCCGATATGGCTCCTGTTAACGCTCGTACGGGAAATCCCGAAAGGCTCGGTAAGCTCCTCTGTGTTCGCGGAAAGAAGCAGGAGGATGCAGACTTTATCGATGCAGGTGACATCGGTGCCGTATCCAAGCTTGGCGAAACTATGACGGGCGACACCCTCTGTGACCCCAAGCGTATTCTTACAATCGAGCCCATCAAATTCCCGAAGCCCAGTATGTCTATGGCTGTTGTCATCAAGAACAAGGGCGACGAGGGTAAGATTTCCCAGGCGCTCGCAAGACTCAAAGAAGAAGATCCCACAATGGATTGCTATAACAACACCGAAACCAAGCAGCAGATTATCAGCGGTCTTGGCGAACAGCATCTCGACGTCATCGTTTCCAAGATGAAGACGAAGTTCGGAATCGACGTCGGACTTGTTCAGCCGAGAGTTGCATACCGCGAGACCATTCGCAAGAAGGTTAAGGTACAGGGAAGACACAAGAAGCAGTCGGGCGGTCACGGTCAGTACGGTGACGTTTGGATAGAGTTCGAACCCTGTGACAGCGAAGAGCTCGTATTTGCAGAGAACGTATTCGGCGGTTCTGTTCCGAAGAACTTCTTCCCTGCTGTTGAAAAGGGACTTCGCGATTGCGCGGTCAAGGGCGTTGTAGCAGGCTATCCCGTAGTCGGACTGAAGGCTACGCTCGTTGACGGTTCCTACCATCCCGTTGACTCCTCTGAAATGTCCTTTAAGATGGCGGCTTCCATCGCTTACAAGGAGGGTCTTGCTCAGGCAAGCCCGATAATCCTCGAGCCTATCGGCACACTCAGCGCGTTCGTTCCCGATGCTAACACCGGTGATATCATGGGCGAGCTCAACAAGCGCCGCGGACGCGTTATGGGTATGAACCCTGCGGAAAAGGGACTTCAGGAAATCGTTGCAGAGGTTCCTATGAGCGAGATGCACGACTTCACTACACTTCTTCGTTCCATGACTCAGGGCAGAGGCTACTTCACACTTGAATTCACAAGGTATGACCCACTACCGAGTATGCTTGAAGCAAAGGTAATTGAAGAAGCAAAGGCTCTCAACGCCGACTAATTGAATATTTTCTGCCATCGCCTGTGAAAGCAGGCGATGGTTTGACCTTTTATAACATTTCAAGTTTTTTATTGAGGAGAATTTTATGGATATTGTAGTATGCATAAAACAGGTACCCGGTACCTCAAACGTCAAGGTTGACCCTGTGACAGGTGTGCTTATCCGTGACGGTGTGGAGAGCAAGATGAATCCGTATGACCTCTATGCTTTGGAGCTTGCCTTCAAGCTCCGCGAGGAGAACGGCGGAACTGTACGGGTCGTATCTATGGGACCTCCTGCGGCAAAGGCCGTGCTTTACGAGGCAATATATATGGGCGCGGATTCGGGCGTGCTGATAAGCGACAGAAAGTTTGCAGGTGCGGACGTTCTTGCAACGTCTTACACGCTTTCCTCCGCGATAAAATCTATGGGCAAATGTGACCTCATCCTCTGCGGAAAGCAGACCACCGACGGTGACACCGCTCAGGTTGGCGCGGAGATGGCGGAGTTTTTATCTATTCCCCACTACGCCAACATCCATTCGGTTGAGTTGAAGGGTGACAAGCTCTCTTGCGTTTGCGAGCTTGGAAACACGGTTCTCACCGCCGAGATGAAGATGCCGTGCGTGTTGTGTGCTGACGGCGAAATTAACACTCCCCGTCTTCCCTCCTACCGCCGCAAGTGCGCGGTGAAGGGCGACGAGTCGCTCATTACGGTTTTGTCCCTTGCGGATTTTGAGGACAACGACCCGATGCACTACGGCTTAAACGGCTCACCTACTCAGGTTGAAAGAATCTTTCCGCCTGAGAAGAACTCCGAGCACGTTGTGTTTGAGGGTGACGGACTCGGCGACAAGATATTTGACGTTTTGAAAAACAGAAAATTTATATAAGGAGGGACAGATATGGGCGGATTAAAAATCAATCGCGATAAAATCGACAGCAAGGTTGCTGAACAGCTTGTAAGACTCTGTCCTTTCGCAGCAATCGAGTATGAAAACGGCGAGCTTAGTATAAACGGCACCTGCAAGATGTGCAAGCTCTGTGTCAAAAAAGGCCCTGCAGGCGCAATAGAATTTGTTGAGGACGAGCCGAAAAACGTAGTTGACAAGTCAAAGTACGTCGGCGTTACCGTTTTTGCTGACTGCACGGGCGGTGCGCTTCATCCCGTAACACTCGAGCTTCTCGGCAAGGCAAGAGAGCTTGCAAAGGTTATAAACCATCCCGTTTATGCGGTTATGATAGGCTTTAACGTTCTTGACAAGGCAAACGAGCTTCTTTTGTACGGAGCGGACAAGGTTTTCGTCTATGACGACGAGATTTTCAAGGATTTTTCCATAACTACCTACACAAACGCTTTTGAGGATTTTATAAACCGCGTTTTGCCTTCGTCGGTGCTTGTCGGCGCGACAAACACGGGCAGAAGCCTTGCGCCAAGAGTTGCGGCTCGTTTCAGAACCGGACTTACCGCAGACTGCACGGTGCTTGAAATGAAGGAAAACACGGATTTGGTGCAGATTCGTCCTGCGTTTGGCGGTAACATTATGGCGCAGATTATCACGCCGAAAAACCGTCCGCAGTTCTGCACGGTCAGATACAAGGTGTTCTCTGCTCCCGAAAAGCTGTTGGCGCCAAACGGCGAGATTGTGAATATGACAACCGACAAAAAGTGGTTTGACGATAGAGTTGAGGTTATCAACACCTATGACAGACCTCCCGAAAGCGATATCTCCGACGCAGAGGTTATCGTTGCGGTTGGAAGAGGTCTTAAATCCAAAGACGACATCGCGCTTGTTGAAGAGTTTGCAAACCTTATCGGCGCGAGAGTTGCCTGCACAAGACCCCTCGTTGAAAACGGCACCTTCGACGCTTCGCACCAAATCGGTTTGAGCGGAAAGACGGTAAAACCCAAGCTTATTATCACCTTCGGCATATCAGGTTCGGTACAGTTTGCCGCGGGTATGAAGGGCTCGGACTGCATCATTGCGGTCAACACCGACAAGAATGCTTCTATCTTCGACGTCGCGCACTACTGCGTTGTCGGCGATATGTATGAAATTATCCCCGAGCTCATCAAAAAGATAAAGGAGGAAAGATGATGTACAAGAAGATTGATACTGCTGACATTGAATTTCTGAAATCCTTTATCCCGAGCGACAGAATTTTCTGCGGCGGGGAGATCAGCGAGGACTACAGCCACGACGAATTGGGCGGAACACATTGTCCTCCCGACGTGCTTGTTTTCGTAACCTCGACGGAAGAGGTTTCTAAAATTATGAAATACGCCTATGACAACTCTATTCCCGTAACCGCGAGGGGCTCGGGAACGGGTCTTGTAGGCTCGTCGGTTGCGGTCAAGGGCGGTATTATGCTCTGCACGACTCTGATGAACCACATCCTTGAGCTCGACCGCGACAACCTCACGGTTACTGTTGAGCCGGGTGTGCTCTTGATGGAGCTTGCGGAGTTCGTTGAGTCTAACGATTTCTTCTATCCTCCCGACCCAGGTGAAAAATCTGCCACCATCGGTGGAAACATCTCCACCAACGCCGGCGGAATGAGAGCGGTGAAGTATGGCGTTACGAGAGATTTCGTCCGCGGACTCACCGTTGTTCTCCCTAACGGCGAGGTCTTAAAGCTGGGCGGAAAGGTTGTTAAAAACAGCTCTGGCTACAGCTTGTTAAATCTTATGGTAGGCTCGGAGGGAACACTGGGTATCATCACCGAGGCGGTTTTAAAGCTTCTCCCCTTGCCCACAAAGTCAATAAGTCTTTTGGTGCCGTTTGACAGTATGGAAAAGGCGCTTGAGGCGGTTCCTCACATCATCCGCTCCAAGACCGACCCGACGGCAATCGAGTATATGTCCCGTGACACCATTCTGTTTGCGGAGGACTATCTTTCCAAAAAATTTCCCGACACGTCACACCCTGCATATATTCTTCTCACCTTTGACGGAAACTCGGTTGAGGAGATTGAGAAAAACTACTCAAAGGTTGCTGACCTCTGTCTTGAATTAGGCGCGGTTGACGCGTATTTTGTCGACACCGACGAACGCAAAAAGTCGGTTTGGTCGGCGCGAGGTGCTTTCCTCGAGGCTATCAAGGCTTCCACCGACGAGATGGACGAGTGTGACGTTGTTGTTCCCCGTGACAGAATTGCGGATTTCATAAAATACACCCACCAAATCGCAAAGGATCTCGACGTGAGAATTCCAAGCTTTGGCCACGCAGGTGACGGAAACCTTCACATCTACATCTGCCGCGACGGGCTTGACGACAAGGTGTGGGAAGAAAAGCTCGCCAAAGCGTTTGAGCTTATGTACGTCAGAGCTGCCGAGATGGGCGGTCAGGTTTCGGGCGAGCACGGAATCGGCTTTGCAAAGAAGGGCTTCTTGAAGGAGCAGCTTGGTGAAACGCAGATGGCGATTATGCAAGGCATCAAGGCTGCATTCGACCCGAAGAACATTTTAAATCCCGACAAGTTTTCCTACTAAACTTAAAAAGGGTGTTGCCCTTGCGGTCAACTTCGTTTTTTCTTTGCGGTGATTTTATTCGTCTTCTCCAAGACGTCTTATGCCTGCAACCTCGGACACGGGGAGCGAGAAGCAGACAGCACCGATGGGTGTATCTCTTCCGCAATCCTTTGTGATCGCCTTCATAATGTCGGACTTTTTGTCGCTCGGAGCAAGGATATATATCATATCCTTTTCTTCGGCAAGGGAAACTCCGTAGAATTTTTCCGCGTGTTCTTTGCCGGTTCCCTTTGCGTGAAGCACTGTTCCGCCCGTTGCTCCTGCTGCTCTTGCAGAGTCCATTACGGTGTCGGAAAAGCCCTCGTTCAGTACTACTATTATAAGCTCGTTATTGAATTCCATAGTCGGTGCCTTACCTCCTAACTCCTGGTTAAGTGTGAAGTATGCCAGATTTTTGCCTCCGCCCATACTCTTCAGCGGAATTGCCATCATTATTCCGTTACCGGGAATGTCGATGAACATCTTTATCTTTGCGTTTCGCATCAACTGCCTGACAGTCGGTGCGGTGGCTATCGTTGTGATTATCGCCTTATCGGTTTGCTGCAAGTCATACAGCAAAAGATGCTCCGAGGTGGCAGTACCGTAGCCGAGGGTTTCATAGACTGCAGTGAGGTTGAGGTCGTTGTGCAGAGTAATCATTTCATCTGCTTTGTTTCTGTCAACAATGGTCATTACGTAGTATAAATCCATTACTCCACCTCCCAGAGTTCGATGATTTCGTCGTCTGCAAACTCGCTGACAAAATCTCTTGTGTCGAGTTTAGCAGCAGGCTTGAGTACGGAAATCGCACCCATTATCTGTACGGTTATGAGCGGCATCATCGCTACCATAGCGACGAGTCCGAAGGCATCGGTCATAACGTTTCCACCGATTGCCTCGCAAGCGCCCATAGCAAACGGGAGCATAAAGGTAGCGGTCATCGGTCCCGATGCAACTCCTCCTGCGTCAAACGCAATGGCGGTGAAGGTCGGCGGTACGACGAACGCAAGCAGGAGCGCGACGAGGTATCCGGGGACGATGAACCACATTATCGAAATTCCCGTGAGTACCCTTGTCATCGCAAGTCCCATAGCGATTGCTATACCTATTGAAAGGGTCGTACCCATTGTTTTTTCGGAGATTGCGCCTGCGGACAGCTCGAAAACCTGACGGTTGAGAACGTGTACGGCAGGCTCAGCTTTTATGATGAACCAACCCATCAGCATAGAAAGCGGTATCAAAAGCCATTTCAGTCCGTTTTGCACCATCTCTCCGCCCAAAACGTTACCGAGAGAGGAGAAACCGACGTTTACACCCGTCAAAAAAAGCACAAGACCCACGTATGTATAGAGGATACCGACGATGATTTTCTTCAGTGGGCGTTTTTCAAGCTTCAGCGAGAAGACTTGAAACAGCATAAAGAACAAAAATATCGGCAGAAGCGCTACCGCAACCTCTATCATATAGTCGGGAAAGGCTTTCAGATAGCCAAAGCCGAGCTCTGTCGAGTTTGCAAAATCGTTTAGCTCGAGCGTTGCACTTCCTGCGTCTGTGTTATAGATAAATCCTAAAAGAAGCACCGCCAAAATCGGACCTATCGAGCAAAGGGCAACCAGACCAAAGCTGTCGGATTTTGCCTTTTCGTCGCTTCGGATAGATGCAACACCGACACCGAGTGCCATTATAAACGGAACGGTCATCGGTCCTGTTGTAACTCCGCCCGAGTCAAACGCTACAGACAAGAAGCTTGTATCCGACAGAGCGGCGAGCAAAAACACAAGCGCATAGAAGCTGATGAGAAGCCATTTGAACTGTATTCTGAAAAATATTCTCAGCATACTCACGACGAGGAAAAGTCCTACACCGACAGACACCGTTACTATCAGCACAGTCGTGTCGATGCTCGGCGCGTTTGTTGCAAGCACCTGAAGGTCGGGCTCTGCGACCGTTATCGCTATACCGAGTATAAAGCTGAGCAAAATGATGAGCCAAAGCTTTCTTGATTTGGTCATCTTTGCACCGATGTGCGTTCCTATCTGTGTCATCGAGAGCTCCGAGCCGATTGTGAAAAGGCACATACCGACGATTATCATCGCCGTTCCTATCACAAACGACAAGAGAAGTCCGTTTTGCACAGGTACAAGGAACAGACACAGTATGGCAACGATTGCCGCTATCGGCAGTACCGATGCGACAGATTCGCGCATTTTTTCTTTGATTACGTTATGCTGTGTCATCTTTTCTCCCGTGATATATATTTTTACCTTTTAATTTTAACAGAGAAAGAAGCTATTTCACTTTAAATTTCTGTAAACATTTCGGTGGAAAGGTATCTGTCGCCAGTGTCCGGAAGAAGCACTACCAACAGCTTGCCCTCGTTTTCGGGGCGGTTTGCGACCTTGATTGCCGCGGAAAGTGCCGCACCTGACGAAATCCCAACGAGTATTCCCTCTTTTTTCGCGAGGGTTCTTGCTGCATGATATGCCTCTTCGGTGGTGACGGTGATTATCTCGTCGTACACCTTGGTATCAAGCACCTCGGGAACAAATCCTGCGCCTATGCCCTGCAGCTTGTGAGCGCCCGACTCGCCCTTCGACAATACAGGAGAATCGGCGGGCTCGATGCCGACAATCTTTATATCGGGGTTTTGGGATTTGAGATATCGTCCCGTACCGCTTATCGTTCCGCCCGTGCCGACGCCTGCGACGAAGATATCCACCTTGCCGTCGGTGTCCTCCCAGATTTCAGGGCCTGTGGTTTTTTCGTGAGCTTTCGGGTTTGCAGGGTTTGAAAACTGTCCTGCAACGATACTGCCCTCTATCTCCTTTGAAAGCTCCTCTGCTCTTTTGATTGCGCCTGCCATACCGAGCTTGCCGTCTGTCAAAATGACCTCTGCGCCGTAGGCCTTCATAAGCGCAATTCTTTCTGCCGACATTGTATCGGGCATGGTGATTACCACCTTATACCCCTTTGCGGCGGCGATTGCGGAAAGGCCGATTCCCGTATTGCCCGAGGTGGGCTCGATTATGGTGCTTCCCTTTTTGAGCTTTCCGCTCTTTTCGGCATCCTCAATCATCTCAAGCGCTACGCGGTCCTTGACCGAGCCTGCGGGGTTGAAGCTTTCGATTTTTGCAACTAATTTCGCTTTTGTGTCGAAGCTTTTAAGCTCCAAAAGCGGTGTTTTTCCTACAAGCTCTGCGATTGAGCCGTATATTCTCATAGCTATTCCTCCGAAGTGTAGGTGTTATACAGGTCGTAGTAGACGCCCTGTTTCTGCATCAGCTCGCTGTGGCTTCCCTCTTCCTCAATGCCGTTATTGCCAAGCACGATAATTCTGTCGGCATTCTTGATGGTGGTGAGGCGGTGGGCAATGATGAGGGTGGTTCTGCCCTTTGCGAGTCTTGACAAGGACTGCTGGACAAGTCTTTCGCTCTCGTTGTCAAGCGCGCTCGTTGCCTCGTCGAGAATGAGCATCGGCGGGTCTTTGAGGAACACTCTCGCGATGGAGATTCTCTGCTTCTGACCGCCCGAAAGCTTGACTCCGCGTTCTCCGACGTATGTATCATAGCCGTCGGGAAGCTGTTTTATGAAGGAGTCTGCGCCTGCAAGCTGTGCGGCGCGGATTATCTCTTCCTCGGTAGCGTCGGGTTTACCGTAGGCGATATTTTCTCTGACAGAGCCGGAGAAGAGGTAGACGTCCTGCTGTACCATACCGATATTGTCGCGGAGAGATTTTACGGAAATTTCTCTTATATCCTTGCCGTCAATCAAAATCGTTCCGCTGTCTATGTCGTAAAATCGCGGTATAAGCGAGGAAATTGTAGTTTTTCCTCCGCCCGAGGGTCCTACGAGAGCGACACATTGGCCTGCATCTATCTTCATAGAAAGGTTGTCGAGGACCTTGTCGTTTTCCTCGGAGTATCTGAAGTTTACGTTTTTGAATTCAATAGACCCTTTCACGTCGGTGAGGTCTTCGGCGTTCTTCGCGTCGACTATAGTCGGGTCGGTGTCCACAACCTCGAAAAACCTCTCGATACCCGTCATTCCGCGCTGGAACTGCTCGGCAAACTCGACTATTCTGCGGATAGAGGTCAGCAGAGTGCTGACAAACAAAAGATATGCGACAAAGTCTGCCGCCGAGATACCGCCGTCCTTGAGGAACAGTGCGCCGATAACGACGATTATCATATACATCACACCGTCGGAAAAACGAGTGAAGGAATGGAAACCGCCCATATAGGAATATACCTTGGATTTTATATCAAGGAAGCCGAGGTTTCCTTTTTCAAACTTCTTTTTCTCGATTTCCTCGTTTGCAAAGGATTTTACGACGCGGATGCCGAGAAGGCTGTCCTCAACCTGCGAGTTGAGTTCCGCAACCTTTTTTCTCGATTCTCTGAAGCCCTCGCGCATTTTGCGGTTGAAGTGGTAGAGAATTATCACCATCGGGGGCAGTACTGCAAACAATATGAGGGTCAGCGTAAGGTTCATAGTGCAGAGAATTACAAAGGAAGCGATTATCTTTATTCCTGCGATGAAAAATTCCTCGGGGCAATGATGTGCGAACTCGGTTACGTCGAAAAGGTCGCTTGTAATTCTCGACATCAGCGTTCCTATCTTGGTGTTGTCGTAGTAGGAAAACGGAAGCTTCTGCAGGTGGCTGAACATATCGCGTCTTAAATCGGTTTCAATCTTCGTTCCCATTACGTGACCGATTGCAGACATATAATAGTACGCGCCCGCATCTATGATGCGAAGGACGAGATACACAATTCCGCACTTTGCGATAAAATCAAGCGTTATGAGCTCGGGACTTGTGCTTGCGCGGTCGGTTATCTCGCGGACGATGAGCGGCAAAACTATCTCACAAAGGGTTGTGAGCGCCGCACAGAAAAGGTCCATTATGAGTGTACCCGTATACTTTTTATAATATGGCATAAAACGCCTTATCTTTCCTTTTGTCTTCATTTCGTCCTCCAAAAAAATAACATACACATTCATTGTAACACATTGTCGCGAAAAAGAAAAGAAGACGGAGAAAATTTTCTCCGTCTTTAATCTCTTTTTCCCGATTCGCCGCAGGTACGGCAGTTTCCGCTTCCGTAACAGCTCGAACAATTTGGGGTTACCGTGTCCCCTGCGCCTGCAT
>JAZSEP010000088.1:0-3700 GCA_045531755.1 Oscillospiraceae bacterium
CTTTCAGCTGCAGGTCATCGCAGATATAGAGATATGGTATAAAACAGGTGATTGGCAGGCAGCTTCTCAGGTAATCCTTCCGAAGATATTTATACTGATAGGCCTTTATGTTATTTCGATTATATCCATAACCGTATATACACAGCTTATGGCATATATAACACAGGGATTTCTCGACAAAATGCGTATAGCCATGTTTAAGGGAATGCAGAATCTGCCGATAAAGTACTTTGACACCAACAAGCACGGCGATATAATGAGCTACTACACAAACGATATAGATACATTGCGACAGCTCGTTTCACACGCTTTCCCAACGATTCTTCAATCGTCGATAATAGTCGTCTGTGTACTTGGTATAATGCTGTATTTCAGCCTTTGGATGACGCTCGTTGTTCTTGCAGGCGTTGTGTTTATGGTGCTCGTTTCCAAAAAAATTGGCGGCGGCTCCGCAAAATACTTCATCCGTCAGCAGAAAAGCGTCGGCAAAGCCGAGGGCTTTATTCAGGAAATGATGAACGGTCAAAAGGTCATAAAGGTCTTTAACCACGAGCAAGAATGCAAGGATGACTTTGATAAGATAAACAACGCGCTTTTCGAGGATAGCTTCAGAGCCAACGCCTATGCAAACTGCTTGGGGCCTATAATACAGAACATCGGAAATATCCTCTACGTTATCATCGCTACCGTTGGCGGCGTCCTGCTAATTTCAAAGGTACCTAACCCCAGCATATCCGCCTTGATAACGGGTGCAATCGGCGTTTTAACAATCGATATTACCATTCCGTTTTTGAATATGACAAAGCAGTTTACGGGTAATATCAATACCTTCTCACAGCAGATTAACTCCATTGTAATGGGCCTTGCAGGCGCACAGAGAATCTTCACCTTGATGGATCAGGAAGCAGAAACGGACGAGGGCTACGTAACGCTCGTCAACTGCCGTATCGAAAACGGTGAGATAATCGAAACTACCGAAAAGACGGGTTGTTGGGCGTGGAAGCATCCTCATAACGACGGCACCACCACCTATACTCGCCTTGAGGGTGACGTTCGTATGGTAAACGTAGACTTTGCATACGAAAAGGGTAAAAACGTACTCAACGACGTGTCCGTCTACGCTGAACCGGGTCAAAAGGTTGCTTTTGTCGGTGCAACAGGTGCAGGAAAAACGACTATTACGAACCTTATAAACCGATTCTACGATATCGAAGACGGAAAAATCCGATATGACGGTATCAATATCAATAAAATCAAAAAATCAGACCTCCGTCGTTCGCTCGGTATAGTTTTGCAGGAAACAAATCTGTTCACAGGAACGGTAATGGAGAATATCCGTTACGGAAACCTTGAAGCGACCGACGAGGAGTGCGTCAAGGCGGCAAAATTGGCAGGCGCAGACGACTTTATAAACCGTTTGCCAAACGGATATAACACCGAGCTTTCAAACAACGGTTCAAACCTCTCGCAAGGTCAAAGACAGTTGATTGCAATAGCAAGAGCCGCAGTTGCCGACCCGCCTGTAATGATACTCGACGAGGCAACGTCGTCCATCGACACGAGAACCGAAGCAATTGTCCAAAAGGGAATGGATGCTCTTATGAAGGGAAGAACAGTGTTTGTCATCGCACACCGCCTTTCCACAGTAAAGAATTCGGACGTCATTATGGTTCTTGACCACGGCGTTATCATCGAGCGCGGCAGCCATCAGGAATTGATTGAGAAAAAGGGTAAATACTATCAACTTTATACGGGTGCTTTTGAACTTGAATAAGGAAGAAGGAGTTAATATGCAGATAAAGATAAGGAAACTAAATCCCAATGCAAAAATCCCTACCCGCGGAAGCGAGCAGGCAGCAGGATATGATATATACGCCTGCCTTGATACTCAAACCGCGACAATTCCTGCTCATAAGACTGTAAAGGTTTCGACCGGAATTTCAATGGCTATACCGGAAGGATATTTCGGTGCAATATTTGCAAGAAGCGGTCTTGCTTCAAAGCAAGGCTTGCGCCCTGCAAACTGCGTCGGAGTAATCGATAGTGACTATAGAGGCGAGCTTATGATTATGCTTCATAACGATACTGATGAGCCGAAAACCATTGAAAATGGCGACAGAGTGGGACAGTTGGTTATACTGCCGTATATGACAATCGACTTTGAAGAAGCTGACTCTCTTGATGAAACTCAGAGAGGTGCCGGCGGATTCGGAAGCAGCGGAAAATAAGAAATCAAATAAAAAAGATCTCCGAAAAATCGGAGGTCTTATTTGTAATTTGTGTAAAGGCTTATCTCTGTACACGTCCGGAACCGTCGCCACCTGCAAGTTTTTCAACTTCAGATACAGAAACGCGGTTATAGTCGCCTTCAACAGAGTGCTTGAGAGCAGATGCAGCTACTGCAAACTCAATAGCTTCCTGAGAATTCTTTCCTGTAAGGAGAGAATAGATAAGACCGCCGCCGAAGGAATCGCCACCGCCAACGCGGTCTACGATGTGGAGGTGATAGCTCTTGGAGAAGCAATAGTTTTCACCGTCATAGAGCATACCTGCCCAGTCGTTATCACTTGCGGAGATGGATGTACGAAGTGTGATAGCAACCTTCTCAAATCCGAACTTGTCAGCCAACTGCTTTGCAACGGATTTATAGCCTTCGTGATTGAGCTTACCGCCGTAGATATCAGTACCCTCGGCTTCAATTCCGAAAACGTCCTTAGCGTCCTCTTCGTTGGAGATACAAACGTCAACGTACTTGCAAAGCTCTGTCATAGCCTCACGAGCCTCTGCACGAGTCCAAAGCTTGCCGCGGTAGTTGAGGTCACAGGAAATCTTGACACCCTTTGCTTTAGCGGCTTTACAAGCGTCTTTACAGATTTCAACAACGTTAGCACCCAAAGCAGGAGTAATTCCTGTGAAGTGGAACCAGTCCGCACCCTCAAAGATGCTGTCCCAGTCAAAATCCTCAGCCTTTGCTTCCTGAATTGCGGAATGCGCTCTGTCGTAGATACAAACGGAGCCACGCTGAGAAGCGCCTTTTTCAAGGAAATAGATTCCAACACGGTCGCCGCCACGGACAACCTTAGATGTGTCCACACCAAAATAACGCAGAGAATCAACTGCAGCCTGACCTATAGCGTGCTTAGGGAGCTTTGTTACGTAAACGCTCTCCAATCCATAGTTTGCAAGGGAAACAGCAACGTTTGCCTCGCCACCGCCAAAAGTAGCTTGCATCTGGTCATTCTGGAAGAAACGGTAATATCCGTTGGGAGCAAGACGGAGCATAATCTCTCCAAAAGTTACAACCTTAGCCATTGTTACGAGCCTCCTTAACTATTTCAACCGATTGCTTGCACAGCTCGGTTATTTCATCCCACTTCTGATTGTCAATGAGCTCAGCGGTAACCATATAAGAGCCGCCGCAAGCGCAGATGACGGGAGCGGAGATGTATTCTTTGAGATTTTTAAGAGAAATGCCACCTGTGGGCATAACTTTAAACATGGGGAAGGGAGCACTCATAGCCTTGATTTTAGCAAGACCGCCGGACTGCTCAGCAGGGAAGAATTTAACAACCTCAAGGCCGAACTTCAATGCAGCGTGATAATCTGTAGGTGTTGTGCAGCCGGGATATATAGGCATATTTTTCTCTTTACAGTAAGCTACGAGCTCGGGGTCAAAACCGGGAGTTACGATAAACTTAGC
>JAZSEP010000008.1:0-29293 GCA_045531755.1 Oscillospiraceae bacterium
AAGGTGAAGAAGAGCAGATATACGTTGACAGCGTTTTTGATATGCTTACCCGCGCCTCAACCGAAGCGGAAATTTCTGCAATAAGGGCTGAGCTTGTAGAAAGCGGATATCTTAGAGCGAACAAAAATCTGCGTCAAAAGCCTCAAAAGCTGTCCTATATTAAATACAAATCATCTGATGGATTTACAATACTTTGCGGACGAAACAATCTGCAAAATGACCGTTTGACTCTTAAAGAATCAAGCAACTTGGATATATGGCTGCACACCCAGAAAATCCCCGGTTCGCATACTGTTATTGTCAGTGAAGGAAATCAAATTCCTGACACAACAATTGAAGAAGCGGCTATGGTTGCGGCACACAACTCCAAGGCAAGAGGTTCAACAAAGGTTGCTGTTGATTATACTTTAATTCGAAATATCAAAAAACCAAATGGCTCTAAACCCGGTTTTGTTGTATATGACACATACAACACTCTTCTGATAACTCCTGATGAGGATAAGATAAATTTAATGCTGCAGAAACAATGAGATAGGTGATTATATGCATCACAACGTATACGTTAACTTGAAGAATAAAAGTTATAATATTGAAATAGAAAAAGGGCTTCTTTCAAAAGTCGGTGAAAAATTAAAAAGCCTTTACAACGGTAAGAAGATTTTTGTCGTCACGGATAAAACTGTATTTTCTCTGCACGGAAAAACGCTTGTCGATTCGTTGGATTCAGCAGGATTTGAGGTTAAAGTTGATGTTTTGGAGCCCGGCGAGAAAACAAAGTCTTTGACTTCTCTTGAACACGTGTATAATTCGATGCTTGATTTCAAACTGACAAGAAGCGACCTTGTTATAGCTTTCGGCGGCGGAGTTATTGGAGACCTTTGCGGTTTTGCCGCTTCTACATATCTTCGAGGTGTCAGCTTCGTGCAAATTCCAACTACTCTTTTGGCGCAGACAGACAGCTCTGTCGGCGGAAAGGTTGCAGTAAATCTTGCAAGAGGCAAAAATTTGGTCGGTAGCTTTTATCAGCCTAAAGCCGTATATATTGATACATCTCTTTTGGACACGCTCGACGATAAAACCTTTGCTGACGGAATGGCAGAGGTCATTAAATATGCTTGCATAAGAGATAAGGAACTGTTTGAGCTTATCAGTGCAAATTCCAACCGAAAAGCTATAGAAAACCATATAGATTACGTTGTTTTCAGGTGTTGTGATATAAAACGTTCAATTGTAGAGAATGACGAATTTGACACTGGAGAACGCATGCTTTTAAACTTCGGTCACACCATAGGTCATGCTATTGAAAAGCACTACAACTACGAAACCTTTACTCACGGTATGGGTGTGGCTGCCGGAATGTGTATGATATCTGAGATTGCAGAAGGAAAGGGCCTTACAAAACGCGGCACAGCAGATGAAATTAAAGCTGTGGTTACAGGCTTTGATTTGCCTTATCATTCGGATGTCGGAAGCAGTATTCTTGATGCAATTTCCCTTGATAAAAAGAACGTTGGCGGATATTTAAACGTAATACTTTTAACCGAAATAGGCAGTTCATATATTCACAAGACAACGGCAGATTTTTTTAAGGACGGAAGCAAATGAACAAGCTTACAATAACTCCCAAAAGCCTACACGGAAGCGTATTGGTGCCGCCGTCAAAAAGCATTGCGCATCGTGCTATAATATGTGCGGCTCTTTCTGACTCGACCTCTGTTATCAAAAATATTTCCTTTTCTGATGACATTACAGCTACAATAAATGCTGTTAAATTGGCCGGAGCAGAGATTTCTATAACAAATGACACGCTATACATAAAGGGCATACAAACAGCAAAAGCGGCTCCTGATGAGGCTTTTGATTGCAACGAATCAGGTTCTACACTCAGATTTCTCGTGCCTATAATGGCTACGCTTTTTCCAAAGGCTTCTTTCACAGGAAAAGGAAGACTCGGCAAAAGACCGCTGGACGTCTACTATAGGATTTTTGACACACAAAATATCACGTACTCCGTGTGCGAAGAGCCCTTTTGTCTGTCGATAAACGGCAAGCTTCAAGGCGGATCAATTGAAGTTCCGGGTGATATAAGTTCGCAGTTTATAACCGGTCTTTTGTTGGCACTGCCGTTGTCTGAAACTGATTCCGAAATTATAGTAACAGAAGCTCTTGAATCCAAAGGATACGTTGACCTTACGCTTGATGTTATGAAATCTTTCGGTATAGAGATTGTCAACGAAGACTACAGACGCTTTTTAATAAAAGGCAACCAAAAGTATTGTTCCTGTGACTATACCGTAGAAGGCGATTATAGTCAAGCTGCCTTTTTCGAGGTTGCAAACTTTATCGGAAATGATATCAAGATAAACGGTATGAATCCTTTTTCCTTGCAGGGCGATAAGCAGATACTTGATATTGTATCATCACTCAAAAGTGCTTCGGAAGACGAGCTGATAGTTATAGACGGTTCACAATGTCCTGATATAATGCCAATTGCCGCCGTTGCAGCGTCTTTAAGAAGGGGAGAAACTCACCTTGTCAATATAGGACGTCTTCGTCTGAAGGAATCCGACAGATTGAGCGCAATAGCAGAAGAGCTTACAAAGCTCGGCGGAAAGATTAAGGTTGTAGAGAATTCGCTTATTATTAACGGAGTTGACAGCTTCAACGGTGCTGATGTTGACAGCCATAACGACCACAGAATTGCGATGATGCTTGCAATAGCTTCAACGCGCAGTAGTGGTAGGGTAACGATAAGCGGATATGAATCTGTATCAAAATCCTATCCTGATTTCTTTGAAGTATTTAGGTCACTTGGAGGTGTGTGCTGTGAGTAGTACCTGGGGAAACAATATAAAAATCTCTGTCTTCGGAGAATCGCACTCCGAAGCTATCGGCGTAGTTATTGATGGCTTGGAAGCAGGAATTGAACTTGATTTGGATGAAATCTCTTTTGAAATGGGAAGAAGAGCGCCCGGAAAAAACGCCATGTCTACTTCTCGTAATGAAAGTGATGCTCCGGAAATAATCAGCGGATTCTTCAATGGAAAAACAACAGGAACACCTCTGTGCGCTGTCATAAAGAACCATAACACCCGTTCTCAAGATTATGAACGCACGAAAAATCTCATAAGACCCGGTCATGCGGATTTTACAGGATTTGTTAAGTATAACGGGTTTAACGATTATAGAGGCGGGGGTCATTTTTCGGGAAGATTGACAGCTCCTATTGTCTTTGCAGGAGCAATTTGCAAGCAAATTCTCGAAAAAGAGGATATAAAAATCGGGGCACATATCAAACAGATTGCTGATGTGTGTGACAAGTCATTTGACTTTACAAATATTGATGCTAAAATCATTGATAATTTAAAATCAAAAGAACTCGCTTTTTTAGAAGAAGCAAAAGAAAATGACGCAAAAGAACGCATTTTAGCTGCTAAAAACGACCTGGATTCAGTAGGCGGCATTATCGAGTGTGCAGTTATAGGACTTTACAGTGGAATTGGAAATCCTATGTTTGATTCTGTCGAATCTGTCCTTTCTCATATACTGTTTTCTATCCCTTCGGTAAAGGGCGTTGAGTTTGGAAGCGGTTTTTCTTTTGCTGATATGCGCGGTTCAGAAGCTAACGACTCTTTTTACTATGACGGAGATATAATTAAAACCAAAACCAATAATAACGGCGGAATAAACGGTGGAATTACAAACGGAATGCCTATAGTTTTCCGAACTGTCATAAAGCCAACTCCTTCAATTGCTAAAAAACAGAAAACTATTGATATTTCAGCAGGATGTGACGCTGAAATTGAGATAGTAGGCAGACACGACCCATGCATCGTGCAGAGAGCTGTCCCTGTAATTGAGGCAGCAACGGCTATAGCCATATATGACCTTATAAAAGGAGCATAAACAGAAATATAATGTTTAAATTTGGATTGATAGGTGAAAAACTCGGGCACAGCCTTTCTCCAGAGATACACGGTAATATCTTCAGGGAAACGTCTTTCGATGCTGATTATCAGCTATATGAGATAAAACGCGAGGATCTATGCAATATTAAAGAATTTATGCGTGATAACTCACTTTTCGGCATTAACGTCACTATTCCGTATAAGCAGGAAATATTGCCATTTCTCGATGAAATATCACCGGAAGCCGAAAAAATCGGTGCAGTAAACACAGTTTTCAGATCAGGTGACTCATTAATCGGGTTCAATACTGACTATTTTGGGTTTGGAGAAATGCTGAGATATCACGGCATCTCCTTTCAAAACAAAACAGTTGTGGTCTTGGGAAACGGAGGCGCCGCAAAAGCGGTTGTTGCGTATCTTTCGGACAACGGTGCCAAAAAGGTATATATTGTAAGCAGGAATTCCGCCACGGACCCTCGGGTTATTTCTTATGATGAGCTTCGTGGATTGAATGACTATGTAATAGTTAACACAACACCGATAGGTATGTATCCGAATGTCAATGCCTGCGCCGTAAGTGACGATATTATTGAGAAATCTTGTGCGGTTGCAGACCTTATTTATAATCCAAAGGACACATTGTTGATACAAAAAGCAAAGCAGTATTCAAAGCCCTGTTGCAGCGGTATGTACATGCTTGTTGCACAGGCTGTTAAAGCTCAGGAAATATGGAGAAATATTGAGGTTTCTCACGAAATAATCAATAAAGTTTTTGAAATTCAAAACGAGGACAATTAAATGAAATCGATAGCACTAATAGGGATGCCCGGTTGTGGAAAAACCACGATAGGGAAGCTTCTTGCAGAACAACTCTCCGCTGAGTTTTATGATATGGATTCTTATATCGAAACAACGGCAAAAACAACTGTTAAAGAGCTTTTTTCTATTGGAGAAGAATATTTCCGCGACTGTGAAACACAGGCTTGCAAAGCGCTTTCTCTTCTTGAAAACGCTGTTATATCAACAGGTGGGGGAGCTGTAAAGCGCAAAGAAAACGTTGAGTACCTCAAGAAAAACTGTGTCATCGTTTTTATCGATCGAGATGTTGATGATATTATTTCCGATATTGACCACGAATCCCGTCCACTGCTTGCCGACAATTACCGCGACAGGTTGTTGCAGCTGTACAACGAACGATATGAGTTGTATAAAGAAAACTCTGATTTCACCGTAAAAAACAACTCAACTCTTGATGATGTTGTAGAACAAATTGCATCACGGTTAGATTTTTAGCCTTCTTTTATTGTTTTTAAAGTCACAATATGGTATAATTTGTCTAAATTTTAAATTTGAGGTTTAAATTATGAAAAAGAATTTGATAGTTGCACAATCCGGAGGACCAACAGCCGCTATAAATGCTTCTTTGGCGGGTGTAATTGCTGCTGCAATTTCTTCCGACTCGATAGATACAGTTTACGGAGCAAGATACGGAATTCAGGGCGTTCTTGACGAGAACTTTATAAATCTTTCTGAGGTGTTTGAAGACGGAGAAAAGCTTGAGCACCTTAAGCTCACACCTGCTATGGCGCTCGGCTCCTGCCGATTAAAACTACCGAGTCTTGAAAAAACCGAGATTTATGACAAAATCTATACCGTTTTCAAAAAATACAACATCGGATTTTTCGTTTACATAGGCGGCAACGATTCAATGGATACCGCTATGAAGCTCAACAAATTTTTCACTGAAAAGGGCGCGGACATAAAGGTAATAGGTGTTCCAAAAACTATTGACAACGACCTTGCTATGACCGACCATTGCCCCGGGTTCGGAAGTGCTGCAAAGTTCGTAGCAACTGTTCTGACGGAAATTGTAAGCGATGCTTTGGTGTATAACGTGCCCGCTGTAGTTATTGTTGAAATAATGGGAAGAAATGCAGGTTGGCTCACGGCAAGCGCCGCTTTGACACGTGAATGCACGGGTTTTGCTCCACAACTGATATATCTTCCTGAAGTGGTTTTTGACCTTGATAACTTTATTGAAGATGTCAAAACGGTTCAAGCGCAAAGCAACTGCGTCATCGTCGCTGTTTCTGAAGGTGCAAAGGTTGCAGATGGCAGATATCTTTCCGAGCTTTCAAGCGATTGCAAAACTGATACCTTTGGTCACAAGTATACATCGGGCGCAGGAAAGTTTCTCGAAAATTTAGTGACCGAAAGACTCGGTTGCAAGGTTCGTTCCATCGAACTTAACGTTCTTCAAAGAGGTTCCGGCCATATACTCTCTAAAGATGATATAGACTCTGCCTTTGAGATTGGAAAAGCGGCAGTAAATGCTGCATCTAACGGCGTCAGTGGAAAGATGATGGTTTTCCTCAGAACAGATAAGGACGATTATGAGTATTCTATCAGCACCTGCGACTTAGATATGGTTGCAAACTTCGAAAAAAAGTTTCCGCTTGATTGGATTACACCTCGTGGAAACGACGTTACTGAAGATGCTGTTAAATATCTCAAGCCACTTATTCAAGGCGAAACTGCAACTCCAATGAAGGATGGATTGCCTCTTCATTTCAAATTTTAAAATTTAAGCCGTCACATGTTTTCGTGTGACGGCTTTTGGTTATTCTATTGGGAAGGTGGCAAATTCAAATCCTTTTTCACGGGCAGCATCAATTACGTCACCGAGAATTTCGGTGTTTGTCTTTGAAACCGCGTGAAGCAACATAATCTCTCCGCTGTGAAGTCTATTGACTATTTTTTCTAATGCTTTTTCAGGGTCGGGTTGATTTTCAGGATCCCAATCGTTATAGGCAAAACTCCAGAACACGTTAGTGTATCCGAGCTTTTGTCCTACAGCTAAAGTTCTGACGCTGAATGCGCCTGTTGGGGCTCTGAACAGTGACATTTCATAGTTGAAGTTTTCTTTTATATAATCGTGCAAAATCATATACTCACTCTGTACCTGTTCAAAAGAAACCTCGGTCATTACAGGGTGCTTGTTGCTGTGGTTGCCCACAATATGTCCTTCGTCTATCATTCTCTGAATGAGTTCGGGCTCGGATTTTGCATAGGGCATCGTTACAAAGAATACTGCTTTAACGTTTTTTTCCTTCAAAACGTCAAGGATTTGCGGTGTATAGCCGTTTTCATATCCTTCATCAAAAGTTAAGTACACTTGTTTTGTGTCAGGAGCAAGAAAATATGTTGAGTAGTCTCCGTATTTTTCCTGAAGAGAAACACAGGCTGTCGGTCGATTGATATCATCAAAGAAATTCCCCGGTCCCCATGTAACGCTCGTATTATCCAAAAGCTCTATCTCACTAAGCGGTAAAGCAGCGGTGGGGGAGGATAAATCCCCCGAAGCCGCGCTGTTGTCGCCGGGCATCATACTTTCTACACCCGAAACGATGTCGCTTACAATTGAATCCGAAGAATCGTCTGATGACATCGAAGGAAGACTCGATGCAAGGTCAGAAGAAGTATCGGTGCTTGAAGTGTCGTCAATGTTGCTACACGCTGTACAGCTTGCAAAAGAGAACACTATTGCAAAGCTGAGCAAAAGCAAAAATACCTTTGTTTTCATATCTTTTTCCTTTCAAAATAAGGCTCATTTTGAGACGGTTAAATAAAGCACCGTCAAAGTTATTATGTGCATATACTTGAAATTAAAACATAAAACCGTTTATTCAATTTTAACATATTTTGACATATTGTGCAATCATAAGTTAAATTTGTGTTGTTAAAATTTTGAGTTTGGTATATACTTATTCTATCAAATAAAAACGGAGATACATATATGTCTGAGTTGCTGAAAAAAGTTGACATTTTTACCGACGGTGCATGTTCCGGAAATCCCGGACCCGGAGGTTACGGAGTTATTCTTAGGTATAATGGTATTGAAAAGGTTTTAAGCGGCGGTGAACCGTCAACTACAAACAACAGGATGGAGCTTCTTGGAGTAATTTCAGGGCTTGAAGCGCCCAAAACGCGTTGTTGTGTAAAGCTATACACCGATTCAAAATACGTTGTTGAAGCTGTTGTCAACGGCTGGGCTAAAAGCTGGAAAGCAAAAGGCTGGAAGAGAAAAGACGGAAAACCTGCAAAAAATCCTGAACTTTGGGAAAGACTTCTACAGCTTTTGGATAAGCACGAGGTTGAATTTATATGGATTAAAGGTCACGACGGACATCCTGAAAACGAGCGTTGTGACGCTCTGGCGGTGGCAGAAAGATCAAAATTTGATTAACTATACTAAAAAAGTATAAAAAGGGTATTGTAAAATATACTTTTATGGTATATAATAGCAAGGACATATAAAAAGAAAGGTCAGATTAGTTTAAATGAATAAATTCGTGTATGTCGATAATGCGGCAACAACAAAAGTTTCAAGCAATGTTATTAAACATATGGTGCCGTTTCTTGAAAATGAATACGGTAACCCTTCAAGCATATATTCAATCGGTCGCTCTGCAAAGATAGCGATTGAAGAAGCCAGAGAAAAGGTGGCAAAGGCATTAGGGGCTGATGCAGGCGAAATATACTTTACTGCAGGCGGTTCTGAAGCAGATAACTGGGCTATCCGCTCTGTTGCATACAATCTAAAGAAAAAAGGTAAAAACCACATCATTACCACGGTTTTTGAGCATCACGCCGTTCTTCACACCGTTCAGGCGCTCGAAAAAGACGGTTTTGAAGTGACCTACCTTCCTGTTGATGATAAGGGACTTGTTACAGCAAAGCAAGTTGAAGAGGCGATTAAAGACACCACAGCGCTTGTCACCGTGATGTATGCAAACAACGAAATCGGCACTCTGCTTCCTATTGAAGAAATAGGTGCAATTTGTAAGAGTAAGGGCGTTTTGCTCCATACCGACGCTGTACAGGCAATCGGTCACGTGGAGATTGACGTTAAGAAGCAAAACATCGACCTTCTGTCGCTTTCAGGCCACAAATTCCACGCGCCCAAGGGTGTAGGTGCTCTTTATTGCAGAAAGGGCGTCGTTCTCAATAACCTCATATTCGGTGGAGCACAGGAAAAAAACAAGCGTGCGGGCACCGAAAACAGCGCGGCAATAGTTGGACTTGGATATGCTATCGAAGATGCGTGCAAGGACATAGAAATAAGAGCAGAAAAGTCCAGACAGCTTCGTGATTATCTCATAGATAACGTTCTTGCCACAATTCCGAAATCAAGACTTAACGGTGATAGAGAAAAACGCGTCGCTACAAACGCAAACTTCTCTTTTGAAGCCATTGAAGGCGAAGCACTTCTTTTGATGCTTGATATGAACGGAATATGTGCTTCTTCGGGATCTGCTTGTACTTCGGGTTCGCTTGACCCAAGCCATGTATTACTCTCCATAGGTCTTCCTCACGAAATTGCACACGGTTCTCTCAGAATTTCTATTTCTGACGAAACCACGAAGGAAGATATAGATTATATACTCGAAAAATTACCCTCAATTGTTGAAAGATTAAGAGCTATGTCTCCCGTTTGGAACGGTTGATACGAAAGGACTTGATATTATGTTGTATTCTGAAAAAGTTATGGAAAACTTTGCAAACCCTCAAAACGTTGGTGAGCTTGAAGACGCAAACGGTATCGGAGAGGTAGGCAACGCAAAATGCGGAGATATAATGAAAATGTATCTCAAAATCGAAAACGGTGTTATCGTTGACGTTAAATTTAAAACCTTCGGTTGTGGTGCTGCCATCGCTACAAGCTCGATTGCTACACAGATGATTAAGGGCGCTACTATCGAAGAAGCTCTAAAGCTCACAAATAAGGCCGTCGTTGAGGCACTTGACGGACTTCCGCCTGTAAAAATACATTGTTCTGTACTTGCTGAGCAGGCAATCAAATCAGCTATTTCGGATTATTATACAAGACAGGGAATAGACCCCACACCCTTCGTTGGAAAGCTTTCCTGCGACTGTGAAGAGGGACACTGCCACTGTGAAGAATAAAATATCCAAAAAATATTGACACAGCCTCGTAAAATGCGTATAATAGAGGGTGTGTAAAAGCGATGATGGGACTAACCGTTTTTCACCGTCACAGAGAGAGGGAAGAAGCTGAAAATCCCTTACGGCAGGAACTCGGGGGCTAACCCGTAGCTCTGCGGAAAACCGCAGCGGTAACGACCGTTATATCGTAACAAGTGGCGCATTTGCGCAATTTGGGTGGTACCACGGAACTTTTGCTTTCGTCCCATGATTATTTGGGGCGAAAGTTTTATTTTTTATGAGGTGTTTTTATGGAATGGACAGGACTTAACGAACTTAGAGAAAAATTTCTATCTTTTTATGAAACAAAAGGACATCTTAGGATGCCCAGTTTCCCGCTTGTACCAAAGGACGAGAAGAGTCTTCTTCTCATCAATTCCGGTATGGCTCCCTTGAAAAAGTACTTTATGGGTCTTGAAACTCCTCCGAGAAAAAGAGTCACTACCTGCCAGAAGTGTATCCGTACTCCTGATATCGAGCGTGTAGGTAAGACCTCAAGACACGGAACATATTTTGAAATGCTTGGTAACTTCTCTTTCGGTGACTACTTCAAGCACGAGGCTACTGCCTGGGCTTGGGAGTTTATCACTAAGGTTGTTGAGATTCCTGTTGACAGACTTTGGGTATCGACATACACTGACGACGATGAAGCAAGAAAAATATGGGTAGAAGAGGTTGGCGTACCTGCAGACCGTATCGTAATTCTCGGCAAGGAAGATAACTTCTGGGAGATTGGTACAGGTCCTTGCGGTCCTTGCTCTGAGATTTATTTTGACCGCGGTGAAGAATACGGTTGCGGAAGCCCCGACTGTAAGGTTGGCTGTGACTGCGACCGCTACGTAGAATTCTGGAACCTCGTTTTCACGCAGTTTAACCGTGACGAAGAGGGCAACTACACTCCTCTTGACCATCCGAACATAGATACCGGTATGGGTCTTGAAAGACTTGCTTGTATTATGCAGGGTGTTGCAAACCTGTTTGAAGTTGACACCGTACAGAATATCATGAAGCACGTAATGGATATCGCAGGCATTAAATACCACGACAACGAAAAGTCTGACGTTTCTCTTCGTGTAGTAACAGACCATATCAGAAGCACCGTGTTTATGGTTTGTGATGGTGTACTTCCTCAAAATGAGGGAAGAGGATACGTTCTTCGCCGTCTGCTCAGACGTGCTGCAAGACACGGAAGACTCCTTGGCATAAAGCGCCCCTTCTTGTATGAAGTTTGTGATACTGTAATCAAGGAAAATGCGAGCGCATACCCTGAGCTTGTTGAAAAGGCTGAGTATATCAAAAAGGTTATCCGCGTTGAAGAAGAATCCTTCTCCAAGACAATTGATAACGGCATGGAGCTTCTCAACGGAATGCTTGCGGAGATTAATGCTAACAACGAGGATACTCTCAAGGGCGAACAGGCATTCAAGCTCTATGATACTTTCGGATTCCCGATTGACCTCACAAGAGAAATCGTTGAGGAAAAAGGCCTGAAGCTTGATGAAGACGGCTTTAACGAGCTTTTAAAGGAACAAAAGGTTCGCTCCAAAGCTAACATCAAAAACAAAGATGCAGCTTGGGAAGGCAACGTAATCGAGGGTATTGACAAACTTAATACTGAGTTTACCGGTTACTCCGAATATACTACAAAAACTGAAGTTTCCGCAATAATTGCCGGTGACAAGATAGTTTCTTCTGCTAATATGGGCGACGATGTTCTGGTCGTTTTGAAAGAAACGCCTTTCTATTCCGAGAGCGGCGGACAGGTTTCTGATATTGGTAAGATTGTCACGGACAATGCTGTATTTACAGTTACAGGTGTAAGAAAGATTGACGGCAGAATTGCACATGAGGGTGTTATAGACTCCGGTGTAATTGAAGTAGGCGACAAGGCCGAAGCTTCTCTTGATGCAGAGCGCAGAAACGCTATCAGAAGAAACCACACGGCTGTGCATCTTCTTCAGGCGGCTCTCAGAGAGGTCCTCGGTGACCACGTTCATCAGGCAGGTTGCCTTGTTGATGATACAAAGCTCCGTTTTGACTTCACACACTTTGCTGCGGTAACAGCTGAGGAGCTTGAAAAGGTTGAGAAAATCGTAAATACGAAGATTCTCGAAGGTATTGAAGTTGTAACAACCGAAACCGACATTGAAACTGCTAAAAAGAACGGCGCTATGGCTCTCTTTGGAGAAAAGTACGGAAACGTTGTCCGTATGTGCAGTGTTGGTGATTTTTCAGTTGAACTCTGCGGCGGTACTCATATTGACAATACAGCTAAAATAGGTCTTTTCAAGGTCGTTTCTGAATCTTCTGTAGCATCCGGTGTCAGAAGAATAGAGGCTGTTACAGGTCTTGGCGTTCTCGCACTTCTTGATGGATATAAATCTGATGTTATATCTATTGCTGCAACACTGAAAACCGCTAACCTCAATACTGTTCCGGAAAAAGTTGCATCTGTTTGCGCAGAGCTCAAAGAGAAAGACAAGAAGATAGACGAGCTCAACCGCGAAATTGCTGATATGAAAACCTCTGATATCTTCAAGAATTCTGTCGTAATAAAGGGTATCAAGGTTGCTGTCAACAAGTTCACAAACACTGCTCCCGAAACTCTCAGAAGTATGAGTGACCGTATAAAAGACAAGAATGCGGATGCGATTGTTATTCTCACTACCGTAAACGGTGACAAAGGCAACGTGCTTGTCGCTTGCGGAAGTGAAGCTGTTAAAAACGGCGCTAACGCAGGAAAGATTGTCAAGGCTATTGCTGAATATACAGGCGGAAAGGGTGGCGGACGCCCTGACAGTGCTATGGCAGGTATCGGTGATACTGCCAAGATAGATGCAGCCATTGAAGAATCTATAACTTTGATAAACGATATGTTGAAATAACAGGAGGAAATATGGACTGTTTGTTTTGTAAAATAATAAACGGCGACATTCCTTGTAGTAAGATTTATGAAGATGATACGGTTCTTGCTTTTAACGATATCGATCCTCAAGCGCCCGTACATTTCCTCATAATTCCAAAGCAACACATCAAAAGTGTTGATGAAATCAACTCCGGTAACAGTGCCATAATTGCTCATATTTTTGAGGTTATCGCAAAGCTTGCCACACAACTTGAGCTCGCAGACGGCTACCGAGTAGTCACAAACTGCGGTAAAGACGGGGGACAGTCCGTAGGACATCTGCATTTTCATATCTTAGGAAAACGCAGTCTTAAGTGGCCTCCCGGTTGATTGGAGTGAATAATAATGAAAAGACCCCTGATGATCATAGGATTTTCTCTGTTTGTTTCATTGGCGGTCTTTTCTTATTTACGCACCACAGCGCTTATTTCTATAGCTATTACCTTACTCGTAATATCGCTGTCGCTTATTTTGCTTGTCAAAAAGCTTGAACTTCTGCGCTCCTTTCTTTTGATATGTGTCAGCTGTCTTGTAGCGTCCCTGCTTATTTTATGCAGTGACTTTCTCTACTTAAGACCTGCACAGCAGTTTGACTCTGCTACAATTGAGGCCGAAGGATATGTCAAGCGAATTGATAATTCAAGCATTATCTTAAAATGCAGAATTGACGACAAATACCAAAACGTATATCTCAAGCGTAACTCCGAGGGCTATGTTCGGTATGGTGACAAATATAAAATAACTGCAACATTGATACATATAAATTCTTTGGACTCAGAATATATGCGGGCAAAATGCAGAGCACAAAGCTGCACCTTTTATACCGAAGATTATGAAGCTGAATACACAAATGACGTCATTGTTCAGCACCCTTTTGAAGAAGCGTTTCTCAAACTAAAAAATCATCTGTTATTAGTTCAGAAGGAAACCTTTTCGGAAAATACTTACGGTTTCATAAATGCTATAACCTTAGGTGATAAACAAAATTTATCTGCAGATATAGCTATTTCATTCAAGAGAGCAGGTTTAAGTCACGTTCTTGCAATATCAGGCATGCACCTTTCGATAATTTCGGGCGTTGTCTTTACCTTTCTCAGAAAATTCGGAAAAAGGAAAGCCGCGTTTATCACTATCTTTGTTACTCTGTTTTATATGGCTTTGACGGGATTTGCTCCCTCAATAACAAGAGCAGGAATTATGAATATCGTTATGTACGTTGCAGTTGTTTTTCGTGAGGATTATGACGGAATAACCTCTATAAGCATTGCCTGTCTTGTTATGTGTCTTTTAAATCCCTATTGTGCAGCAGATATTTCTTTACAGCTTTCTGTTGCGAGTACAACAGGAATTATGCTTGTGCTTGCACCTACAAGAAGGTATATTTGGGAGTTGTTGGGAGAGAGCACGCGCCTAAAACGCTTTATTATGTGGTTTTCTGATATACTCATCATAAGCTTTGCCGCCAACCTTGCGCTTATGCCGTTTTACGTTTTTGTGTTCGGAAACGTATCGCTCGTAGCTCCTGTTTCTAATATCGTGTCTTCGATATTAACCCCTGTAATTATTTCATCTTCTCTTATAGCAACACTCATCGCAATGCTTCCTGTAATTTCAGGAGCGGCTTGCGTCCCTGCGTTTATAGCGGATATATCTACGTTTGGACTCATTAAATCTACCAAATGGTTTTCTGATTTTAAGTATGCGAGCGTAGGGACGGAATACACTTTTATGGTCATTTGGGTTGTTGCATCCTGCGTTCTATTCGGATATGCTGCTTTCACTCAAAAGGGAAAAATAAAATTTCACGCGCTTATATTATCAATGGTTGTTTTATTTACTTCGATTTTCTGCTATAATATTAACAACAGCTCCAAAATTGCAGTAACGGTTTTACCTACATATACGCATGGATGTGTCATCATAACCGAAAACAACCATACGACCGCTATTTATAGGACGAGCTCGGAGGAACGTTTATCTGTGGTTGAATATGTCTTGGACGACGCCGGCGTATTCAATATCGATACCTTGATAGTTCCTGAATATGACAACAGTTCTGATGTAATCAGAATGATTGACGATTATAACGTTGAAACTTTGATAATAAATAACGAAAAGGCTGATTCTGCTCTTGTGCGAAAATTGAAAGAACTTAATGTTGACGTGCTTTCGATATATCCTAACCGCGAATTTGACATAGGCGACAGAGTAACTGTCAAGTTTGACGTAAACAAACTTGTAAAAGGCATTTTGGTTGACGTCGATGGCGTAATCTTCTTTTTGTCATACGAACCGACGGATATGCTTGAAAAGTTTGATTTTTATAAAGAAACCGATGTGGCACTCATAGGAAAACACGTTCCATACGGTTTAAGCTATACAAATCTTTCGTATATCGCGTTTACCAACATAGAAACCGAAAAAGATATGTATAGAGAAACAGCGCATCTCGCTGACAGATATGCCTTTACAGATAACAAAATCACTTTTATGGTTGAAGACGCAAGCTTTTACGTCGCTGAAGAATGGGGGATAGAATAGTGAGAATTTCTGCTATGCAAGAATTGAATAAAATACTTAGCACCCCGTTGTCTTGCCGTGCTTTCTTCATTCACGGCGATAACAGCTTTTTCAAAAGAGAAGCTTGTAACGCGATAATTGACCGCACTCTTTCTGATAAACGAAGCGAATTTTCCTTTATAAAGTTTGATGATAAAAATATGGACTTTGAAGAAATCGTTGCTTCTTGCGAAACAGCACCGTTCATGTGCGAACACAAGGTGATTCTTGTTACTGACCCACCGCTAAATGATATCACAGAGTCAGATTTAGACTCTATAACTTCACTCGTGCAGGACATCCCCGAGTACTCCACTCTTATAATGTACAGTATTTCTACCGAGATTGACTTTAAAAAGTCGAAGCCTGCGAAAATAGTCGATTGCTTCAAGAAATTCGGATGCGAAGTTTCGTTTTCAAACAAGGATTTAAAGGGAGATGCTCGGGATTTTGTCGTCCAAACCGTTAAAAGCATGGGATGTACTATATCTTCTTCTGATGCTTCGCTGATTGTTGAAAAATCGGGCGGTGACTTTGAAAAAATGCACAACGAAATTACAAAGCTGTGTATGTACAAGCAAAAGGGCGCTATAACCTCTGAAGACGTTGAGAATTTGTTTTCTTTATATCTTTCTTCAACTGTTTTTGAACTTACTAAGTTCATTTTCGCAGGTAATTACGAAGGTGCATTAAAAAAGCTCAACCTCCTGCGGATGCAAAAAGAAGACTCCCGCTCAGTATTGGCAGAGCTGTCTTCAAGCTTTCTTGATTATTACAGGGCTTTTGTTGGAAGAAACGCTCAGAAAACCGTTTCAGAAATTCAAACCGATTTTTCATACAGGGCTAACGTTAGCTTCCGCGTCGAAAACGCATATCGCGCATGCACAAGATATCGGGATGTTTTTCTTGAAAAATGCCTTGACCTGATATTTGAAGCGAATTTAGAGCTTAATTCTACAAATACCGACGAGTATTTAGTTCTTGAAAGACTTATCACCAATATCTTCGTTGTAAAAGAGGGAACGGCTTGTTAAAGAAAATTGCCCAGGTTATAATTGTTGAGGGAAAATATGATTTAATAAAGCTCTCTTCGCTTGTTGATGCACTGATTTTGACAACCGATGGATTTAGAATTTTCAAAGATAAAGAAAAAATCGAACTGATAAAAACCGTCGGCGAAAAAAACGGTGTCATCATTCTTACTGATTCTGATGCTGCAGGATTTAAAATCAGAGCATTTTTAAAGTCGGTTCTGCCGAAAGAAATGATAACCCACGCCTACATACCAAATATAGAAGGCAAAGAAAAAAGAAAAGAGGTTCCCTCAAAAGAAGGACTTCTCGGTGTTGAAGGGGTAGGTGACGATATTATTATTACAGCCCTTCAAAGAGCAGGGGCTAAATTTAATAGTTCTACCTCTCAAGATAGACAGATAAAAAAATTTGACCTTTTCGAACTTGGATTAAGCGGAGGCCGTGATAGCAGTAATTTAAGACGAAAACTCTTGAAAACTATGTCTTTGCCTGAGCGTATGAGTTGCAATGCCATGCTCGACGTTTTAAATTCTTTGATTACCTATGACGAATTCATCGACCTTATAAAAAAACTTTAAAGGAGGAGTATAAGTGGATAGCGTTTGGTTTGTATTTCTGTTTTTGCCTGCTGTTATTCTGCTCAACTACATAACACCCACCCGTTTCAGAAGTATAATTATCACTCTGTCCTCAATTGTATTTCTTCTGTTAGTCGACCCATATATGTTGCCTTTAATGCTCGTTTTTGTGTTTGTAGATTATCTTTTAGGCATATTTGTTGAAAAATCAAATCAAAATCTCGCCAAAAAGTTGCTTGTGACTCTGTCGATTCTATTTAACAGTGCGGTATTTATACTTTCCCAATACGTCACTGAATTTCCTGTCGTTTTAGGAGTTTCTGTTGTTTCTCTTGTAAAAATATCCTATATTTTTGATATCAATTCAGGCAAAATCAGCGCTGAAAGGAACATCTTTTCGTATCTTTCTGCAGTATTGTGCTTCCCTTGTCTTTACTACGGACCTATTCAAAGCCTTTCAAGCGTAAGCTATATGATTCGTTCCGGAAAAGAAACACTTGCAAATTTTGGCAGCGGCGCTTCTCTGTTTATATATGGATTATTCAAAAAGGTTATTATATCGGATATGCTTTACACTATGCTTGATAAACTGTATCCTTCTGTAAATACAACGATTGGCGCGTGGGTGTGGATTATATTCAGTGTTTTAGCCTTCTATTATCTGCTGCTTGGATACTCGCAGATGGCGCAAGGTCTCTGCAAAATGCTTGGTTTCAAGGTAAACCAAAACTTTAGTTTTCCGTTTATGGCAGGCTCTGTAACAGAATTTTTCAGAAGATTTAATATCGGACTTGCCGAATTTGTGCGAAAATACGTATATATACAATTTGGCGGAAACCGTCACGGTGTAGTGTGCTTGATCTGTTCTGTTTCTGCTTCCTGCATTGTAATGTCGCTTTGGTACGGATTTTCTTTGAATAAAGTAGTTGCCGCATTGTTTTTTGCAATTATAATAGTTGTTGAAAAGACAATATTTAACAACTTTAAGAGATTGCCTTTCAAGATTTTACATTGCATATTTACGTATGTATACCTTTTTGTTGGGTTTACTCTCTTTTTGACCTCGTCTGCGACAGAAGCGTCGACTCTGCTTTCAACCGCTTTTGGACTTCAGAATTCTGCGTTATATGACAACGGAGTACTATCTTGTATTTTTGAATATCTACCTATCTTAATAGCATCGGTTTTGATGATATTTGATTTTCTGAAAAAGATAAACAGAGCAATCCAAAAGAAAAAATCGGTTTTCCTTAACGTTCTGTTTGTTTGTTTTAATCTTGTCGTGCTTTTTGTTTGTACCGCATATATTTTGTAAAGGAGATATGGAATGAGTGCTAATAGAATTTTTGCCATTGTTTTTGTTTTAGTTATATTCTTTCTTTCCATATCAACGGTTGCATTGGCTTGTATAGAAGGCAATTTCACACGCCTTCCGTCTATGCTTTGGGAAGAGGAGTTCTTTAATCGAGCACGCGCTGCAATTGACAAGGCTATTGGAGTTGTGCAGGTAAACGGAATATACGTTTCTGATAATTCCTTGATAAAAATAACCCCTGAACCTGATGACGATATAACTCAAAGTAACATACAAACATTAAAAACCTTTTCTTCCTCTGTATCTACCCCTGTATATACGATGATTGTCCCAACTGCAAACGTTATTCTACAGAACGAATTGCCCGATTATGCAAGCATTTGGGATCAAAATGAATATATCGATAATTTGTATAAATCCTTGGTTACTACTTCTGTTGTTGTTCCTTCGTATGACACTTTATTTGTAAATAATAACAAGTACATCTTCTACAGAACGTCCGACCAAATCACATCTCTCGGCGGATACTATTTATATAAAAATCTCAGCCAAAAACTCGGTTTTTATCCTCAAAACATTGATGATTTTAACATTGAGTACTACTCAGGCGATTATTTTGGCGAACTTTTTGATGCCACCGGATACAGAGATATTGAAGGAGATGACATTTCCTTTTACCGAAGCGCCTTTTACGACAGAAATATCGTTACAAGCGTATACGATAATAAAGGAAATAAAGCCGTCTACAATGACATTTTTACAGATCCAATAACTAACGATCTTTTAACCTGTTATCCGGGCGGAACTTTTCCTGTCACTAACATCGAAAACAAGGTTGTTAACGGCAATAAGCTCCTTATCATATCCGATAAAACGATAAAATCTGTAGCAAGCTTCCTGGTTGATAATTATGAGGTTATTACCATTATCAATCCTTTTGCTGATACCTATAACTATACTGCTGCACTTGATATTGATGAATATGATCAAATTCTGTTCATCTTCACAGTAGATACTTTCGGACAACAAAAGCTGGATAAAATTCTTCAAATCTTCGATTGATGTATATCCGCATTTTTGCACCTAATAATAAAATCAAACAGATTAATGAGGTGCATGTGCTATGGGTAAGAAAAAAATCGAAAAAAAGTCTAATATCGTTGAGGAAATCGTCAATACATTTGTGAATAAAGATTCTTTGAAATGCGATCCCAACGGAAGCTATACAGGGAAGTGCGTTGATCCTTTTTCAGTTCCTGTTCAAGATCAAGACGATTTGTAAATAAGCGGTACGTTGATACCGCTTATTTTTCACTAAAACTATTGTTATTTTTCGTCGATTAAAGTATAATTGTATTAGGTATATTTAAAGGCGGTGAACACGTGTATACAGTCAATCCAAATGAATACAAAAAAATATTTGCGGTTCCATCTTCGGTTGCTGAAAAGCACATTAAAACCGCCGGCGCGCTTTCTCTGAAGGTTTTATTGCTTATATTAAGTAACCCGCAAATTACTACTCAGGAATTGGCACAGATTCTTAATATTTCTGAGGCAGACGTCAATGATGCGGCAAATTTTTGGATGGCAAACGACATACTTACCGTCGAAAACAAATCCAACTCATCATCACAAAAAACTGTTGCTGCAGAGGCGCAGGAACCACAGATAAAGCGTGTTTCACAGGCACCTGTCAGACTAACAGGCAAGGAACTCGAATCAAGGGTCAAGAACAGCCGTGACGTAAAATATCTCATTTCAGAGACGGAAAGGCATTTCGGCAAAAATCTGATTCCTTCCGAAGCTTCAGTTTTGATTTCTCTCTACGACTGGGCCGGATTACCGGTTGATATTATTCTGATGATAGTAAGCTACTGTGCATCGATAAACAAGAACAATATGCGTTCTGTCGAGAAAATGGCTCTTGATTGGATTGATAAAGGAATTGAATCGCACGAGGCAGTAGCTGCTCATATCGAGGAACTGACTCGTAAAAATTCTAATGAATCTGCAGTAAAATCCGCCTTTGGAATATATAACCGTTCACTCACAACCAAAGAAAAGAACTTTATAAACTCTTGGTTTTCTCAGTTACATTTTGATATTGAGATGATTAAGCTTGCTTACGAGAAAACCATTGACAGCACGGGCAATATGTCTTTTCCGTACATAAACAAAATTCTTAATTCCTGGAGCGAAAAGGGAATAACCACCCCTTCACAAGCGCAAGAAGAGCAAAAGCTTGATACGAAAAGAACTAACAAAGGAACGGCAGAGCCTTCCTATGATTTGCCGGAGTTTGACAGACTTACGGACGATAAAATAGTTTAAGGAGTCTACTTAAATGGGATTTTCAAAAGAGGCCGTTACATACGTTAACGATATGTTCGCACAAAAGCGCAGAAATTACTCCGCAGAATTGTTGGAGAAAAAGGCTGAGCTTTTTTCTGCAGTACCGCGTCTTAGAGATATTGAGAAAGAGCTTTCTGACTGTGGACTCAAAACAGTCCGTTGCGTTATTTCAAGAAGCCCTGATGTTAAAGGTGTTATTGAAAAGCTTCGCGAAGAAAATATGAAGCTTCAAAAAGAGCGCGTTGAAATACTCAAAAGCCTACAGCTGCCCGCAGACTATCTTGAGGTAAAGTTTGATTGTCCCGTTTGTAAAGATGAAGGATACGTGGATGGCAGAATGTGCAGCTGTTATCAAAAAGAGTTGAAAAAGTATACATACAACAAGCTCAACAGAAGTTCTCATCTAAAGCTTTCTGATTTTTCAAAGTTTAATCTTTCTTATTATCCAGATATCACGCCCGAGGGGTCTGCGGTTTCGATAAGAAATAAAATGGAACAGATATACAGCTTCTGTGTTTCATACGCCAAAAATTTCTGCGATAAATCCGGAAATATCCTTATGAGCGGTGCAACCGGTCTTGGAAAAACCTTTCTTTCTTTGTGTATAGCATCGGCTGCTATTGAAAAAGGATATGGCGTTATCTATTCAAGCGCACAAAACCTGCTCAACAATCTCGAAAGAGAGAAATTTGGATCTTCGGATAGCGGTATTCTTGACGATGTTCTTGAGTGTGACCTTTTGATTATCGATGACCTTGGCACAGAGTTTGTTACTTCATTTACCGTTGCCACAGTCTACAACATAATTAACACCAGAATAAACACAGGCAAGCCTGTAATTATCAACACGAATCTTTCTTTGTCTGCTATGCAGGAAGTCTATTCCGAGCGAATTGTTTCCAGAATTATCGGAGAATACACAATCCTTAAATTCGTAGGAAACGATATAAGACAAATCAAGAAGCTGGAAGGAGCAAAAGATGGACAAAAACTCTAACGTATACCGTGTTCTCAACTCCTTGAAACAGCTTTTGATTACTACTCTTTTAGGGCTTATACTCTATTTCTTTATGATTCCGATAAACACACAGCTCTCGTGGGTTGCGCCTATTATGCAGGGAATTCTGATTCTTATGTTTACCTGTAGCGTATATATTCCTTTTTGGGAATACGGCGACAGGGACAACAATTTGGTTGCTTTTGACCGCAAAAGCAAAGATATGCTTCATGGTGTAAAGATTTCTATTATAGCCATCTCGCCGTATCTTCTTGCTTCCATTTTTTTGCTTCTTTATAAGCTCGGCGTACAGTCGTGGACGTTGCTAATTTACAGAATAGTAAACGTACAGTTTATCTATATCATTGATTATCTGATTGATATCGAGAACATATCCCAAACTTCTTGGTGGTCTGTTTTGTTGTGTATGATTCTCCCGTTTTACACGGTTATTGTAGCTGAAATAGCATATATTTTAGGCTATAAAGAGATATCAATAAAAGAAAAGCTGATATACAAATCGCAAAAGTGATAACCGCAACGTAAACCGCATAAATTGTCATATATGACGATTTAGGTGGTTTATTATGAATATTGATTTCAGACGCACTTCTTGCCTTTTATTAGCACTTATACTTTCCGTTGCCACTGCTCTTTCTTTCAAACACATCTCCGATAAAAACTACATAGTTGTGTCTGCAGTTGCTACCGAATCAAAGCTGATTATCATCGACGCGGGTCACGGCGGTATCGACGGCGGAGCAGTAGGATATAACAACGTAGTAGAGAAAAACATAAATCTCGCGATTGCCAAAAAGCTTGAAACGATGCTTAGGTGCTGTGGATTTGAAGTCATAATGACTCGCTCTGAAGACGAAATGGTAGGGGAGGGGCTTCCCGAAGGCTCTTCCATTCGTGAAAAGAAGGTTCGCGATATCAAAACAAGGGTTGCACTCATAAATTCACATCCGGACGCCGTTGTTCTTAGCATCCACCAGAACCTGTTTTCCGACAGTAAATACAACGGAGCACAGATGTTCTACAGCACCAAAAACAGTGACAGCAAGGCAATAGCTTCATTTTTGCAAAATAGGTTTGCCACAATGCTGCAAAAGGGCAATGAACGGGTTATAAAGCCCGTTGCTGATAACATATATCTTATGAATCATATAGACAATCCTGCAGTTTTGGTGGAGTGTGGATTTATCTCTAACGCACTTGAAGCACAAAATCTGAGCGACGACACCTACCAAAACAAAATTGCCTTTGTAATTTTTGCTGCACTTTGTGACTATTTTGAAAAAGATACCATACAAGACAACACTTTCTGAGAACAGAAAGGAGAAAACAATGGCTGTAAAACTTAAAACGAAATATGTATGTAACAGTTGTGGTTATCAAACTTCGCAGTGGATGGGAAGATGTTCTCAGTGCGGCGAATGGAACTCTTTTTCCGAAGAAATTGAAGAAGCTGCAACCCCTAAAAATAGAAAGCTTTCTGCAGTGGGGGAAACAGCTCTGCAAGGAGAAATCACTCGGCTAAATGACATCTCTATTGACGATGAAATCCGATACAAAACAGGTCTATCTGAGCTTGACAGGGTTCTTGGTGGCGGAATTGTAAAGGGTTCGTTGGTTCTCTTGGGAGGCGACCCGGGTATTGGCAAATCGACACTTCTTTTGCAGATATGTGATTACCTTTGCCGAGGTTTGAAGGTTATGTACTTTTCCGGAGAAGAAAGCGTTCGGCAGATTAAATTAAGAGCTGACCGCTTAGGTGTTTCTTCAGAAAACCTATTTGTCATCTCCTCAAACAGTATGGACAGCATCTCGCAAATGATAACAAAAGAGCAACCCGATCTAGTTATTGTTGACTCTATTCAAACCGTTTCTCTCAGTATGCTTTCTTCATCTCCGGGAAGCATTGCTCAGGTTCGTGAATGTACGCAGGAATTGATGCGCATTGCAAAGTATAACAATATTTCCGTTCTTGTAATCGGTCACGTAAACAAGGATGGAGCAATAGCAGGCCCTAAGGTGCTTGAGCATATAGTGGATGCCGTGTTGTATTTTGAGGGTGAGAGGAATTTTGCCTACAGAATTCTGCGTGCTGTTAAAAACCGTTTCGGTTCCACAAACGAAATCGGAATGTTTGAAATGCAATCCCGTGGTCTTGTACAGGTGGAAAATCCTTCTCAATATCTTTTGGAAGAAAGACCAAAAAACACCTCGGGAAGCTGTGTCGCTTGCATTATGGAAGGCTCGCGCCCCATTATGTCCGAAGTTCAGGCTCTTGTAACAAAGACTGCTTATTCCGTAGCAAAAAGGACCTCTACAGGCTTTGATTATAACAGGATGTATCTGCTTATTGCTGTTTTGGAAAAACGCGCAGGTTTTTTCATTGGCAATCTCGATGTCTACATAAACGTAGTAGGCGGATTCAAGCTCGATGAACCCGCCGCTGATCTTCCTGTTCTTCTTTCGATATATTCCGGCCTTAAGGATAAACCGATACCTGACTCGGTTGCCGCTTTCGGTGAAATAGGTTTGTCCGGTGAGGTTCGTTCTGTAACAAACGTTGTTGCACGTATCAATGAGGTTAGAAAACTCGGATTTAAAACCTGTATTTTGCCTAAGCAAAACCTTAAAAATCTCAAGGGACAAACCCTCCCCGACGATGTCGAACTTATTGGAGTTTCAAACATCAAAGAAGCCTTTGCTGTGGTAGGGTAGTAGGCAGATCCGGCATAATTGATGGAATCTCTTCTATAGGCTCTCTTTGAGGAAACTCTACTGTTACGCCCTTCTTTTCCTCTTCAAAATACGGGCAATTTTCATCTAAATTGCTCGCTCTACATTCTTTGACGGTACAGTATCCATCGTCTTGATGCTTGCATTTTTTATCACACATAACTAAATTCAAAGCTATCGTCCTTTCTTTGATATCATTTGCTTTAAAAGAACGATTATTCACAACTCCAAAGGTATATAAAACGGATTATTAGAGAAAATATTTGTGATTATTAATTGAAGGGGATTTCATGAAATTGCGAGTATTTTCATTAATTATGGCGTTTTTTATCTTGACTGCAAGCTTTTTTACAGGGACTATTATAGAGAGCTTTATTCCAAAAGTATCTGTAATTAATCCTGATACTACAGGATATACCCGTTCTGTGAACTGTGCCGGTGAAATTGTTGAACAGAATAGGGAAGACGTATATCTTTCGTTGCCGATTATTGCATCAGAAGTCCGATTTTCTGTGGGAGATTATGTAAATCAAGGCGACGTGATTGCCGTTATTGACAAAGCGGCAACAGCTACAGCTCTCATCAGCGCATATACTTCGGGAGTAAACGATATGGTATACGATGCAATTCTCAACCTCCCGAAAGACGAACTTTCTGATGCTTTGGCTGTTTTCGGGAACTCTGTTTCACTCTCTGATAATCTTAAAAACATACCCAACTATATACGGGCAGGTATTTCAGGCACACTTACGAGCTTGAATATTTCCTGCAATAAACCAACTACCGCCTATACTTCGATAGCAACTATTGTTGATGACTCAACATTGGTTGCCAAGGTTTCTGTAAACGAAGAAAATATTGATTCAATAGTTGTTGGTGCTTCGGCTGTTTTAACAGGAAGTGCATTTTCCGACGAAAAATACGATGCTTATGTATCAAAAATTTATCCATCTGCATACAAAAAATACAACTCATTGGTTTCTGAAACGGTTGTTGATGTCATAGTAACTCCTGCTTCATCGGATCATAAATTAAAATCGGGATACACAACAAAAGCCAATATAATAATCGAACAGGTTGATTATGCCATAACAATACCATACGAAGCTGTTATGCAGGACGAAAACAACAAGGAATACGTCTATGTATTAGAAAATTCGAGAGCTGTAAAAAGGTATATAACTACCGGTCTTGAGCTTTCAAAGGGTTTTGAGATTCTTGACGGTATTGACAATACAGAATTAGTTATAAAGAACCCCGTCGGCATAGCTGAAAACTCGTATGTCAAGGTGGTTGAATATGAAAATTAGTTTTCGCAGCGTCTTCAACTGTCTGACATACAAGAAGGTTCGCACCTTTCTCACTATTTTGAGTATCGCTATTGGCGTATTTTCCGTTGTAATTATCAGCGCAATATCGAATATGGGTAAGGATGCTATAAATTACGAGCTTGACAGTCTTGGTATTGGTGGAGTTATAATCAGCACTTCGGAAAAATCAAACACTGCCATTTTTTCTAATGATTTGGATACAATAAAAAACTTTGATTCTGTCGAAGCTGCAACACCTGTAATGATGAACATCTCAACAGGCGTTGTCAGAAACATTGGCTCCGAAATTGCTCTTTGGGGTGTTAACTCCGACGCTTCAAAGGTCATTAAAATTGACCTTTTGTACGGTAGACTTATAAACGAAACCGACGTTGCTTCTCGCTCAAATGTTTGCGTTATAGACCGCGAATTAGCCCTTAATAATTATAAACGGGAAAACATCGTAGGCAAAAACGTTCGGCTGCTTGTTGGTTCAGCATACGAAACCTTCGAAGTTGTAGGAGTAGTGAGCTCAGGGGGCAACGTCCTGCAGAGCTTAGTTGGTAATTATATACCAAATTTTGTTTATATACCTTATACGACTATGCAGACGTATGACCGCTCATTAAAGATTGAGAATCTCGCTGTCCAATTTGATAGTAACGTTGATATTGATGCCAATGCGCGTTCTATAATAAACGCCTTAGAGGTTAAAAACAGTGTTACCGACGTCTATAAATATGAAAACATCTCTCAACAGAAGGACACCCTAAATAATATGCTCAACATCATAACTACTGTGCTTTCTGCCATTGCTTTTGTTTCAATAATCGTTGCAGGCATCGGCATTATGACGGTTATGATGGTTGCGGTTAGCGAGAGAACTCGTGAAATAGGAATTAAAAAAGCCATTGGTGCGAGAAAGATGCAGATAATGCTCGAATTTATGACAGAATCCGTTCTGATCTCGCTGATCGGAAGCTCCATTGGCGCTGTCACAGGTCAATTGTTTGCCTGTGTAGGGGCTTATATAGTAGGAATGCAGATAGAATTCAATTTTTCTGTTGTAACTCTATGTATTGCAGGAGCACTTATAATATCTGCTGTATTTGGAATTTATCCCGCTTTTACTGCGGCAAAAATGAGTCCTGTAGATGCTCTCAAGTTCGAATGATGTGTGGTGACAAAATTGGCAATTCTACTGACGCCTTGGATACCAAAATCAAGGGTGAAAAGTGTACTAATGTCCTACGTTGAAGAAGAGGGAAGTAAAACCCTTGAAAACATGGGGATTCAGGTCATCAAAACACAACCACATCCTTGCTTATCAAAACCTGTAGCACACCATCCGGATATGATATTTTCGTATATAAAAGAAAACACTTGTGTTGTTAATGATAAAAATCAATCTTTTGTTTCATCGCTAAAAAATATCGGTTTTTCGATACTCGAAGCAAAAAACAACTATTCAGAAAAGTATCCAAATGATATCGGTCTGAACTGTGTTATAATCAATGATACAGTCATAGGGAATATAGAGTTCGTTGATACAGTAATAAAAGAACAACTAAGTAACTACAATTTTATAAACGTTTCTCAAGGTTATACAAAATGTTCAATCTGCATAGTCAATGAGCACTCATTGATAACAGAAGATGAATCAATTTATAAAGCTTTAAAAAATCAGTTTGACGTATTAAAGATTGAATCAGGCTGTGTAGAATTGAAAGGATATAATTGTGGATTTTTTGGCGGATGCACGGGTTTGATTGACAAAAACCTTATGGCAGTAAACGGAGAACTCAAATATCATAAATCCAACAAACAAATAATTGACTTTTTAAGATACAGAAGCATTGACGTTACAGAGCTAAAGAAAGGGAACTTGACCGATATAGGCTCAATTATCCCTTTGGAAGAGAAATAGCCAACTTCGCGAAATAAAGATTTCGCGAAGTTGAGGGGAGTGAAAAAGATGGATTCAAGGATTTTAGATGATTGCCCACAGGTTTTGCGCGATTTTCTGTTTTATATGGAGACTATTCTCAATCGTTCACCTAATACGGTATTATCTTATTATTATGATTTGAGATTGTTTCTCCGCTTTATCAAACGTCGTAAAAAAAATGTTTCTAAAGAAATTGAATTTGAAGAAATTACGATTGACGATGTTGACGCCGAGCTTATTGCTTCTGTTTCAGTTGCTGATATTTACGAATATCTGTATTTTATAACTAACGACCATGATAATCAATCAATGGCTCGTTCCCGTAAGGTTTCCTCCTTGAGAGTTTTCTACAAGTATTTAACCCAAAAAATCCATCTTTTCGACTACAATCCAATGCTTGAAATCGACAATCCAAATAAACCAAAAAGAGTTGTTAAGTATTTAACTTTAGAACAATCAATGGAACTCTTAAAAGGTATTGACGGTAAGTATAAAGAAAGAGATTATTGCATAATAACGTTATTTCTTAACTGCGGACTTCGTCTTTCCGAAGTTGTTGGAATTAATGAAAACGACATTAAAGGCGACCGTTTGGTAGTAACCGGTAAAGGAAACAAACAGCGTCAAATCTACCTTAATTCCGCTTGTTTACAGGCATTAGAGCGCTACATAACCGCTAAACGTGCAGACCCCGAGCAATATGCGCGTATAAAGGACAAAAAGGCGTTGTTTATATCAAAAAACTACTCGAGAATAAACAAGCGCAGTGTCCAAATGATAGTTGAAAAGTGGCTTAAAAACGCTAATCTGGACAATATGGGATTTTCAACCCATAAGCTTCGTCATACAGCGGCAACCTTGATGTATCAACACGGTGACGTTGATGTCAGAACGTTGCAGGAAATTTTAGGTCACGAAAACCTTGCAACTACACAGATATATACACACGTTTCAAATGCGCAAGCAAAAAACGCAATGGATAATAACCCACTTGCGAAATTCAGCCCAAAGAAAAACGACGATAACCCCGATTAAACCGCGGAGGTCTTCCCTACGCGGTATTTTCCCTTTTGTTATTGATTATTATCATAATTAAAAGTATAATAATATATTAAAGTAATCTGAAAGGAATGACTTTATGATAAATTCCGCTGAAATGTTTTTTGATTCAATAAAAGATAAAAAAATAGCTTTAATCGGCTTCGGCGTTAGCCATATTGATTTAGCAAGGCTGCTTATCGAAAAAGGCCTTGACGTTACGGTTTGTGACAAGCGTGATATGTCACAACTTGAGGAAAAGCTCGTCGGTTTTGACACAAAAAAGCTGAATTTCGAGCTTGGTGAATCATATCTTGATAACATCTGTAATTATGACATAATTTTCCGTACTCCCGGAATGAAATTCTACACACCCGAACTCACAAAAGCGATTGAAAAAGGCTGTGTCGTAACCAGCGAAATGGAGGTTTTCTTTGACCTTTGTCCTTGTAAAACCATTGCGGTCACAGGCAGCGACGGAAAAACAACAACTACCACACTAATATCTGAAATGCTTAAAAAGCAAGGCTACACCGTGCATTTGGGCGGAAATATCGGAAGAGCGTTGCTACCTATAATCGAAACTATAACT
>JAZSEP010000112.1:0-12876 GCA_045531755.1 Oscillospiraceae bacterium
GTCATCCCCCTCGATAATTGCGCGGTCGCCTATCTGAAGCGGGAACACGGTTGGAGTTTCTAAGTTTATGGCGCGGTATCCGCTCATTGAACGGCGCAGGGTTCTTTTTCCGTAGAGTTCTCTGTAATACAGCCACGGCGCTTCGGGGTTTATAAAGCGATATCTGCTGACGCCTGCAGGGCAGTCGGGGTTTGATACCGAGATACTGTACGCGCCGTTTTCGTCCCTTATCGTTACGCCCGAGATGATGCCCGTGCGGTCGATGACACGCTCGAGGGAGTATATGGGATATCCGCCTTCGCCAAAGGTGTGTATTCTGCTGTCGCCGTAGGGCTGACAGCTTATGTAGTTGTCCTCGGTGATGTGGGGCGGTCTGCCAAACGCCTGCTCGCAGTATGCTTCGACGGCATCCCAGCAGGAGACTCCTCTCGTTGCCGAAACGCTTGGCACGGCGTGGTATTCGTCATACAAAAAGCCCTGAACGTCTATATCGCTGCAGTAGAGTCTTAACACGTACTCGGGCGTGGGAGAAAAGAACTCTCCGGGCGGCGCGTGGTTGTCAAGGAGCAGAGCGGCGATGGTTCGGCAGCTTATCACGACGAGTCTGCCGTTGTCGGTATGCTCGAAGCTTATGCTGTCCACCACGCCCCAAAAGGAGATATCGCCCTCAAGCTTCATCCTCGAAAGCTCGGGAATCTGCGTTTCGGGCAGGTAGGTGAGGGTGAGCCTGCCTGCAGGCTCGGCGGTGCTTTGCGCAAGCTTTATCCGCAGAGGGCGAGGAAGTGTGATTTCCTCGCCTGCGGTGGTTGTTGCCGTTATCGTGAGATTCATCGTCCACCTCACAGCGCCTCGGTGAAGGTGAAGCACATCACCCTGCCGAAGCCTTGTTTATCGCCCGTCAGCACAAGCTCGGTGAGCACGGCAGGAAAGCTGTCGGCGTCACAGGAAAGGGTGGAAACCACCTTTCCGACCATCACCTTTAGCTGTTCGTAGAGCTTTATACTGTCGCAAAACTCATATCTTCCCTCACAGCTGAGTATTCGCGCCTCTCTGCCGAGGGTCTGGGTCTTGCTCTCACCTACGGGGGAGATGAAGCTGCGGACGTTTTCTTTTACGTAGAGATTAACCGAAAGCGGATCGTAGTTTATTGAAACCCCGTTAAATGTCATCGTTGCCATCCTGTTCCTCCTTTATGTTAAATGGCTTTAGCTCTGCCTCTGCCTTCAGGCAGTAGTGTCGCAACTCGGGGACGTAGCAAAGCTCGTCGGTGACAAGCTTTTCGAAATTCAGTTCACTGTCCATAAGAAGCTTTGCCGTCTTGGAAAAGAGAAGATATACGGCGGAGCTTTGCATCGCCTTTGGAGCATAGATCCCGAGCGCAAGCGTGAGCCTGACGGGGAGAGGGGCTTTTTCGCCCATTTTTTGATACGGATTGTATATTGCTATACCTTTTATACTCGCTGTAATAGTCAGCCGCTTGGAAGAGATGTCGAATTCTGTCGAAGGGAACTGAATTTTGAGGTCGGCGTCGTCTTTAAGCGGGGAGAGGACCTCGAGCAGTTTTGTCTGCAAAGAGGAAAAGTCGGGAAAATTACAGTTTTCAAGGTTTGTCATTTAGCCACCTCCCCGGGCAGTTTTTTGAGCACTGCCCACATTACGCTGAAATCCTTTGCCGACACCTTTTCACAGCGAAGGACGAGGAAACGGCTTGTCTTATATCTCACGAAGCCGTCGGGCTTTATAGTATCTCCGCCGTTTTCACAGCTTCCGATATAGACGAAGGTGCCGTTTGCAAACTCGCCCGTTTCAAAGATTTTGTCGTTATACAAAACGCGCGCGTTGTTTTTCAAAAGAGAAATCCGCGCAAGAGTTTCTCCCGTTTTCTGCTCCTGAGGAGAGAGGATTTCGGCAGTTTCGCCAAGGGCTTCAAACACCTTTGAAAGCATAGTTCTCCCTCCTCAGACGCTATATATAACTGTGCTCTTAGCTGACAGAATGTCTGCGCAGTCCTCGAGCGACAGGGTTTTGAGCTTCAGTGCCGCCTCACAGCTTGCCTTCATATCGTTTTTGACCGAAACGTCGGACAGACTCATCGAGGAGTACTGCTGACGTGCCATTAAAAGACAGCAATAGCGGTGGTAGGCGGAGGCGGCAAACAGGTTTAACAGCTTTTCGCGTTGGACGTCGTTTGGCACTCCTTTGAGGCGGACGATGAACTCGTCCGCCGCGGCAGTACAGAGGTGGGTATACCTCTCTGCCTCCTCAAAGGGTAGCTGTGAAAGTGCGGCAAAGCGCATTATAACCTGATTTTTTACAGATTGAGATGTCATAGAATACCGCCTTTTTTGTCAGATTAGAGAGAAAGCACCTTTACGGCATCGGGGAACAGCTTTGCAAAGCCTGTGATAGAGGTGATTGCGGTCTGCTCTAACTGGCGGTCGATGACCTTGTCGTGATCGATGCTGATTTCCTCGGCTACGACTGCCTCAAGCGCACAGTTCTTGTCGAGAGCAACAATTTTGTTGTCAGGAACGCTGTCGCACTTGATAACGGTGAGGTTAAGGGCAGGGATGTAGGTTCCGCCTGCCTTTACGGAAACCGCAGCCTCGGGGTCCTTGAACTCGGCGAGGGAGAGGATTTTAACCATTGTTGCGGAGTTTGCAAGAAGGGTGTTCATCTCGTAGCCGTTGAACTTGCTCCAGAGGGTGAGGATGTCGGCGTATGTAAGCTTTCCTGCCTCGGCAGTGGAAAGAACCTCTGCAGGATTGTCGTTGCCGTCGCCGTTGATGAGCACGTCCACCGCGTCGGCAAGCTGTGCCTTTGCGATGTATGCACCGATCTGACGAAGGGTTACGGTGAAGACGTCGAGCTTCTGGAACTTGAGCGCTTCATAAGAGGAAACGAGCATTCTGCCTCTCTTGTAGAGGTGGATGAGGTTTTCCTTGAGCTTAACGCGTGTCTGAGGAATGTACGCACCCTCGCCTACGGGCTTGAGGGACTTTTCGTCGTCGGAGGGAACCGACGCGATGGAACGGTAGTCAAGAGAGTCGACCTTTGTTCTCGCAGCGGTGATGGAGGGGATGATGTTGTTGTCCTCGATACCGGTTCTTACCGCTCTGGAGAGGTACTCGGGGAAGAGCGCCGCGGACTCTGCTGTGGAGAAGAACTTTTCAACTCTGTCGCAGGCAGGGGAAGAAACCTTGATGTCAAAGCGCTTGAGCTGGCGCTGATAAGCGTCGAGGTCAGCGTAGGGTGTGTTTTTGTATTCGGCAGAGGTGTCCTCGTTTTCGAGTACCTCGGAAAAGCTTTTGCCCGAAACCTTGTACATAAATCTGTCGAGCTTTACGTTTTCAAAATTGTTCATTAGATTCACTCCTTTTACATGATAAAGCCAATTGTCTTGGCTGTGGTGTCAACGCAAACAGCAACTACCTCGGCGCCGTTTGCAGAGTCTGCCTTGACGCCGCCGTTGCCGTCGGCAACGAGCTTTGTAACGTTGACTGCGGGGGCTGTGCCTGTGTAGGAGACAGAAACGAAGCCCTCGACCTGTACTGTGGCGTAACCGCCTCTTGTGTTTACGCAGATGCCGACAAAGCGGTCGCCTGCGCTGCAAGCGGCAACCTTGCCGTTTGCAGAAATCTTCACGGGAGTACCCGCGTTAATGTCGGTGTCACACTCAAATGTGAGCACCTTTTCGTTAAATCCGTTAAAATTTGTTGTCATTTTATAAAATTCCTTTCAATTATTAGATTTTTGTGGTAAAATTAAAATGTAATATATTTTAGCTGTCGGCTCTGCCAACTATTTAGCTGCGACTTTAGTCGCTATTTAGCTGTTGCGGAGCAACTATTTAGCTTCGCGCCATCGGCGCAATATTTAGCGTGGCTTTAGCCACATTTAGCTTGCCCGTCAGGGCAACACAGAAAGGAGCCCCTTATGAAAAACCTCCTAAAAGCCCTTCTCGCCCTCACACTCATTACCGCCTTTCTTCTCACGGGCTGCGATACAGCCGATGAGGTTTTAACCTACGAAAAGCTCTCGATCAAAACCGACTATAAGCTGACGCATATATCCCCTTCGCTTTTTACCGATGAAGCGCTCTATTTTTTCTGCAGTACCGTGCCGTATGAGGATAGGAACCCACTCGATGAAGATTATCACACCTCGCGCAGACGTTTATTAAAGATGGATTTTTCGGGAAACTCAACTGAACTCTCCGGCTTTGAACACTATGAATGGGGAGGTCCGCACGGTCTGTTTGAAGACGCCGATAAAAATCTCTACGTCACAAGTTGCGTCGAACTGGGTATGAACATCGGTGAAGACGTTGAAGTTACCCTCTTGAAACTTGACCCAAACGGAACTGTAGTACAAGAAAAGCCTCTGCTCGACGAAGACGGTTACGGTTTTTTTGGAGCAGTTGCCGAAGGAAATGAATACGCCTGTATCGGCGGAGGAATCTTTATATACGATTCAAACTTCCAAAGAATAGCCGAGATACCCACGGGAATAGAGTATGGAAATGTGTATAATATCTTCTCTATAAACGACTCACGCATTATTTGCGTGGTAGAAGAAGACCAAAACCTGCATCTTTTGACAATTGACAGGGAAAACCGCTGTGTCAAAGAGAGATTTTTGATAGAGAATGCTTATGATGCATACCGAGGTAACTCGGAGTATGATATTATCTACTATGATCAAAACGAGTATAAGATCTATGCTCAAAATCTCGGCAAAGAGCCAAAACTGCTTGTTTCCCTCGCAGACTACGGCTTGGAAGACCTTATAAGAATAACAAACTTAAAACTCACCGAATCGGGAGATATCATTATAGTTTGCGATATAGACGAGTGGCCCGACGGCACCCACTCAAAAGCCGGTGAATCCGACGTTGTCATACTCAAGAAACAATAGCGGCTATCTTGTCCTCGCGCCGACCTTTAAAGAACATTAACCCCGCAACAGAAAGGAGCCCCTTATGAAAAACTTCCTAAAAGCCCTTCTCGCCCTCACGCTGGCAGCCGCTTTTCTGCTTACGGGGTGTAACTCGTCAAAAAAAACTATTTTGTCTGACGAAGAAGCTCTTTCCATAGTCAATGAACTTGCTGAAAAAGCCGACGATTTCAGGCTTTATATGTACCTAATGGCAGAGGAGTTTGGCGCAGACCTGCTTGACGGGTTGGAAACATTCTCGCAGGATGGTTTTTTGTATGCCGAATATCATCTTGAAAATCTGCTAAAACACATAGATAACGAGTTGTATTACGAGAAGTTCGACAAAGAAACATACGATTTTGCTTCAACTCAAGAGGTCTATGACCATATAAAAACCTTTGCTCTTACAGCCGATTTTACCTATGGAGTGGAGATGGTTTTCAAAGACAAAGACTGCAAGCTTTTCTACAACACACAGAAGATGTCGCCAATGTTTCCTGCTGTTCCTGAAAATTTTGAGATACAGCAAAAGACTGAAAACGAGGTTTTGTTCTCAGCGCTAGGCATTCTGCCCTCAGGGACCGAAAAAAACATTGCGTTTTCAATCGTTAAGAATAGCGACGGTCAATGGCGTTTAGCAGAAACATTTTTCTCGTGGTGATTTTTGCTCTTGGCCTCACACCGCAACCCTTACGTTGTCAAAATTAACCCATAGCGGATTTGTGTTCATCGTATCACTAAGAGTTTCGTTGTCTGATGTCCACGGGTCTAAGACATATATGTCGTTATATGTCATATTAGAAATTGTAGTGTTTGCCTTCATTCCTATTCCTAGAACAAAATGTCCGTTCCGTTGTGTTCCCTCATATTCATGCAAATGAATTATCACGGGTTTTCCAAGACACAACTGATTATAAATGTGGTTTTTAGCAGAACTCCAATCGTCTGCAATCTTATAAAACGTATAATTAACAGGCGCACCGGAAGTGTTCCACAGAGCATAAGGATAACCGTTGTCATTACCCATTACTCCCCATTCAAATAAATCTTCAGGTTTGATTAACGGATTATTTGCCATAATCTGCATAAACATTGTTGCAGCAACTGCCGGACACCCATAATCCTGAAATCTTGTGGTTGTGATTCCATACGCACCATTTACCCAAGGATAATCCTGCTGACAATAGTACGTGTATTTGCTTGAAGAAATAACGATATCGTTTTCGTTTCCTGTACCTGTATTGTCTCCACCGCTTGTTGTGCCGACTTCTACCATTTTCCACTTCTGCGCAGAAGTAAGTCCTCCGTTTTCTGCCAAAGGTTCTGCCCAATAAACGTTTCCTGCGGAAGTAGGAGTCTTTTCGTCTGCCTCGCCGTTGGCATTGCTGACAGCTGTGAGATAATAAGTGGTTACATATGTGTTGCCGTTATATACAGGCATTGAAACATAGACGACGTTTCCTACGGTTTGTGCAATGAGTATTTCCTGCTCTCCGCTACTGTTAGAAGATTCAGTCCAAACATCTGCGTTGTTGTAGTTGTCTCCGGAAACAACATATCTGTCCAAAACATAGTTTGTGTTTTTCATAGTCTGAAGTTTATACACATATTCGCTAGTCTCGACTACTTTCCATTGCTGTTCAAGACTATTGTCTGAATTCCAAAGCACAACGTTTTTTCCATTTGATGCAGAGCCATAGAGATTGAGCATCTTGTTCGGAAAGGCTAAGCTTTCAAAGGTAAAAATTTTTCCAACATAATTGTTCATTGTTTAACTTCCTTTCAATTTTTTAATTTTTTAATCATTTATATAAACCCGCCGTCCCACCCAAAACGGTTGCTTTCGGCAGCCGTTTTTATATCTTGAACCTGCCGAAGTCTGCCGTTGATTCGGGGTTTTTGAGCTGGGAAGCCGAGGGTTTGTTGTCAAAGTACGCCTTCATTTCGGAAAGCTCGTCGGGGGTCATACGCTTTGCAACGCTTGCGATGAGCTTTGTGGGCATATCGGGGAAGAGAAGGGTCATCTCCTTTAAAAGCTTCTTTTCGAGCTCGCTTCGGTACTGATTTCCGAGCTCTGCCATCTTCTCGAGTCTTGAAACGTACTCGCCGAGGACGGCGGTCTGCTGTGGGGTTACTACGGTTTCGCCGTCGCGTGACAGGGATTTGATAATCTCCTGCGGATTTTCCCCATAGGCTTTTATAACGCCTGCGTTTTTCTGTGCAGGGACTGCCACGAAGGACCACTCGTATGCGTCGGTGGGGTCGTCGAGCTCGAAGAAGCAGAGCTTTCCGTCATACTCGCCGCCTGCGCGGTGGGAGCAGAGCCCCTTCTGCGTTCCACAGATTGAGCAGGTTTTGGTCTTCATACTGCAGCCGATGCTGACCTCCTTTTTGATACCGCCGTCAATCTCGTTTATGAGATTGGCGTTTTTTTCTGTTTTGAGCATATACGCCTTCGCCTCGAGGTAGCAATAATCTCTGCCGAGGGCGTTCTTTTTTGAACTGTCGGTTACAACCTCTGTGGAAAAAATTCTCGCTGCCTGATTCTGTGCGGTGGGGTTGTGGTCGAAGATTCCCGTTCTGCCCACGAAGAGAGTCGCGAGGGCGGAGAGCGCCTTTTCGGTGAATCGCTCGCCGTCGCGGTCAACGTCGTTGTCACAGAGGATTACGCTGAAGGTGTAGACCTCGTCGGGCGAGAGGGTGCGGCGCGCATAGGTGTTGATGAGCTTCATATCCTCTGCGGTCGCGAGTGATTTTTTGATTTTTGTGTCGCTGATGTTAATCATCCTTTCGCTGTTTGTTTTGCTTGTGCGCGGAGAAGCTCGGCTCTTGCGAGCTCGACCTCGTCCTGCAGGTTTATGTCGTTCCATCTTACGTTGAAATCGGCGCAGATGCCCTCGAGCCCTGCCCAGATTCTTGCGATTTTTACAATCACGGGGGTGAGGTAGCGTCTGTACGCCTCAAGCTCGCTTGTGAGGATGTCCGCCTGCTGACTGCTCATACGCTCGGTGGTTGACCAGGAAAGTCCGAGCATAAAGGGCGGTATTCCGAGCTTTGCGATGAGCTGTTCGAGTATCGAACGGACGGGAACCTGCATATCGAGAGCCTGTCCGTCCGCGCCGATGACCTTGACCTGAACGTCGCCGACGGCAACGAAATCCTTGATGACCCCTGCCTTCTGTGAGTTCATACCGTCTGCCCATTCGTGAGCAATCGTCTGCGCGATGTCGTCGTTGTATGCTGACAGAGCGCGGTCCTCAGGGGGTTTGTAGGTCACGGCGTAGCGAAGATTGCCCATTCTTTCAAAGTTCTGTCCCACGCTCTTGAAGATGGTGGTCAGAATGTCGGCAAAAAACGGCATACCGCTTAGAATCGAGCGTCCCTTCTTTTCGCCCGGCAAAGACGCCAGGGAGGAGGTCAGGATGAGCGAGGGCAGGGGCGGTTTTACGAGCTCGCCTGTTTTTGAAACGGTATATATCTGTGGATTGAACGGGTCGGCACTGTCGCAGATTTCGAGGTCCTCGAGGTTTGCAAGATACAAGCCCGCAACCGAGGACTTTCCTCTGTTGAGAACAATCTCGCCGACCGCCGTTCCGCAGGTGAGCATACAGTCGAGATACCGCTCTATAAAGCAGTTTATCGACACTCCGCCGCCCGAAACCTTTACGTTTTCCAGAAAATCGGTGAGGCGTTTTTGCGCGCTCTTGTCGGAACAGACAACTTCAAATCCGCCTGCGAGGCGGACGAGCTTTTGTATTGCCGCATCCACAATCGGCACCGCCTCGCGCACCGCGCGGTAGAGCCGTATTTCCCCTGCCGAAACGTTGCCCATGCCAAATGAGAGCGAGGGTCTTGCAGGGGCGGTTTGCACGGGGGTCGCCACAGGCGGTTTTCCCCCGAAAAAGTTTGGTTTTTTCATATCTTTTCCTTTCCGAGCGGACTGATCGCTCGATTTTAGTAGTGTCGCGTTTCTCCGTCACTTTTTGACAGATAAAGAATTTTCGTTGTGTCAAAGTCAAGAACGTAGGAATACGAGTGTATTTCAAGTGATGAAACAAAGACGGACGGAAATTTACTATCTGTCAGCGTCTTGCCGTGCTCAGAGCAGGGGAGAACACGGCAGGCGCCGACTGCACGGTACAAACGAGGTAGCGAAGGTCGTCCATCGCGTGATCGTTTTCCTTTTTGACGGTTTCCTTTATGGAGTTTAGGTCCCAGCTGTAGAGCGAAAATTCCCTTATGCAGTCGGCGCAGGAGGAGTGAATTTTGATTTTGTCGGAATTTATCAGCTCGCTGACGCGGGAGATGCCCTTTAAAACGTCGTTGTCGGCAGGGATTACGCGGAATTCGCCGTTTCGGCGGATGCACTCTATAAAGGAGGCAGCTGACGGATCGATTACAACCGCCGAAACTTTTTCGATGCCCACAACTTCTGCAAGGGCCCTCAGCTCGTCATAGTACTCGCTGTCGGTTTTCTGCGCACCGCGCTCGCGCGACGAATAGTAGAACTCGCGCAGTCGATAGTAGACACCGTCCTTAATGCCCCAAAGACCGACGGACATTGGGTTGACGGTACCGTAGTCGCAGGAGAGGTAGTATTCGGAAAAGCCGTCGGTTTTCGCTTCGGCAAAGATGTGCCTTTTTTCGCTGAAATTGGGATAGACAAGCCCCTGCGCGACACACCATTTTCCGAGCACAAATCTCTCGTAGAACACGCCTGAATAGAGGCTTCTGTACCGCTTTTTTATCTCTTGGGACAGCGACGGATTGTCGTCCATCGTGAAATGCAGATACAGCGCGTTCTTTTCGTCGGCTTTCAAAATCCATTCGCGGTAGAACCAGTGGTACGGGTGCTCGGGGTTGCAATTAAACCAGAACTTCGAGCCGTTTATCGAGCATCGCGCCATCGCCTGCTCTACGAAGGAGCGAGGCATCAGGGCGACTTCGTCCAAGAAGACGCCCGCAAGGGTAATTCCCTGAATGAGCGAAGCGGAGGCTTCGTCCTTGCCGCCAAAGAGGTAGAAGCGGTTTTTCCTGCCCTTGCAGGAGATGTCGACGTAGTTGTGGGTGGCTTTGAATTCGCACTCAAAGCCCAGAGAGGGAAGAACCGCGACGAGCGAGTTTACCACGTTTCGCTTGAGGGCGGTGACGGTGCGGCCGCAGATGGCAAAGGAACGGTTGTTAAACCTTGAAAACGCCCACGCGATGAAGGAAAGGGACATACAGGTGGTCTTTCCGCTTCGCACCGCGCCGTCACAGATGATGGCGTCACAGCTTCGGTGAGGGCTGTTTTTCGTCCACCATAAGAGGACTGTCCTCTGCTTTGGTGAAAACATTTTAGTTGTAAACTTTTTCAAATTGTTCCTCCTTTGAAAACGATGTTGTTCCTTCGGTACAAATTATTGTAGGGGCGACCACTGGTCGCCCGCGGGCGAGTGATACTCGCCCCTACGACATTGTGCCAACGGCACACATAGTTTCGAGCGTAGCGAGAACGTCATTGGCAAAGCCATATCGTTTGCACTGTGTTCAACACCGTTCATGCCTCTTGGCATGAACATTCCTCTTCTTCTAAACACTCGAAAAAGCTCACCGCATCGGCATCCTCGGACTGCTTTCCAATCTCGTATAACAGCGCGAGCGCCTTCATCCTGTCGGCAAACTTTATCTCGAGCCCTCCGCCCTTCGGGCGCTTGATTTCCGAAACGTTGAAGAGGTTCATCGAGCTTAAATCGGGCTCCTCGTCGCAGAAAAGCAGACGGATGCAGTCGTCGGCGTTGCCGAAAGCTATTCGCAGCAGTCCTGCCACCGCCTTGTCGCAGAGCGAATCGGAATTTTGGGCAGAGAGCTGTGCTACCTCTTTGAAGATGTCCTCACGGGCGATAAGCGCCTCGCCGACAGCCTGCGCCGACTCGGCAGGGAAGCCCGCGTGCACCGCCGCTTCTTTTAAGTTGTTTAACGCCGCGTATACTCTGCAAAATACTTTTTCTTTTTTGGTCATATTAACTCCTTCCTCTTTGAGCGAGAGCGTTCGGTCAGAAACAGGGTCCTCTTGCTTCGTCGATAAATCTCCTTGTGGGTTGACTCTTGTCGTTAGCCATTATTTAGCTGCGACGTTTGTCGCTATTTCGCTGTGCCGTCAGGCACTATTTAGCTCGGCGTCAGCCGAATTTAGCGTGTCGAAGACACATTTAGCTTTGCGCCGCAGGCGCAATATTTAGCTATGGCGAAGCCATTATTTAGCTGCGACGTTAGTCGCTATTTAGCTGACCGCAGGTCTATTTAGCGTTGCCGAAGGCAACATTTAGCTGTTGCGGGGCAACTATTTCTCTGACCGCAGGTCTGCACCGCCCTCACCTAAAGCGCGGCAAACCGGCTTTTTCTTTCGCAAAATTGGTAACTGTTGGTAATTTGCGGATTTTTTCAGTTTTCGCAAGCGCAAGGTCATCCTCTCGTTTTTGTCGCGTTTGTGCGACACAATAGGCAAAAACAAAGCCCGTCAGGGCAATTTGAGTGGAAATTCTGTTGTTTTGTAACGGGTATCGAGTTTTATTGCAAAAGCTCGACTCTTTTTGTCGCAGTTGTGCGACACAATTATTGTAGCACCGCCTCTCTAAGATGTCAATATCTTTTTCGCATATTTGCAATTTTTGTCCGCTTTTTGCAAAAAGTTGTTGCATTTTTGCGAACTGTATGGTAGAATAGCTTTACAGCTACGAGAAACCCTTGTTAAGATACGCCCTGTGTGTACTCGGTCACGCCACGACCGAAGGGCAAAGAAAAGAGGTTTTATACTATGACTTTAGGTGAGAAGATTAAGGCAAGAAGGCTTGAGCTCGGACTTTCTGTTGACGAGGTTGCGGAAAAAATCGGCAGAAACCGCGCCACCGTCTACCGCTATGAAAATTCTGACATAGGGGACATACCCACGGGCGTGCTTGAAACGCTTGCAAAGGCGCTTTCCACCACCCCTGCAGAGCTTATGGGCTGGGAGGACGACGGGCTTTCCGACCGCGACAGACGCGACATTGCACGCGCGATGGAGCAGTTTATCGAACAGCTTGGCAATCCGAAGGAGGCGCTGATGTTTGACGGCGAACCGCTTGACGACGAATCGCGCGACCTTTTGTTAGATTCGCTTGAGAAGAGCCTCAAGCTCGGCAAGATAATGGCAAAGAAAAAGTTCACCCCGAAGAAATTTCAGGAATAGCTGGGGCGCGTATACCAAACCTCTCCGTAGGGGCGACCACTGGTCGCCGGTTAGATTTTGCGGCAAACCTTTCGGGCGAGTGATACTCGCCCCTACGGGTAAAATTACGGTGTTCACTCACGCGAATTTGCGGTGTTGCGCCTACGTGAAAATCGACACTTTTGTAGGGGCGACCATTGGTCGCCCGTTTGATTTTGTCGTAATTTTTCGGGCGAGTGATACTCGCCCCTACGGGTAAAATTACGGTGTTCACTCACGCGAATTTGCGGTGTTGCGCCTACGTGAAAATCGACACTTTTGTAGGGGCGACCACTGGTCGCCCGTTAGATTTTGTCGTAATTTTTCGGGCGAGTGATACTTGCCCCTACGGGTAAAATTACGGTGTTGCGCCTACGTGAAAATCGACACTTTTGTAGGGGCGACCAGTGGTCGCCCGTTTGATTTTGCGGTAATCTTTTCGGGCGAGTGATACTCGCCCCTACGATATGGAAGATATTTCCCGAAAGATAGTGCGAACATAGCTTCTCTTGTCGTTAGCCATTGCTTGTTTCGCCTTTGCTCACAACCAATGGACGACGGCGCCAAAGACCTCCTCGCTTCATCTGCCACCGGCAGCGCTCGGCATCTTTGCTCCTTGTTTTTTCCGACAATCGCCCTCCCTCCTCCTCGCACCGCGAGTGGTCGGGCTCTGTCCTTCTTATAGGACAACGTCTTTGCTATACTTAACT